>JBIOXP010000289.1:0-2363 GCA_044869705.1 Binatia bacterium
TGAAATGTCGCTGCAAGCAGTGATCGAGACCGAAAAGCATCGCAGACTCATTAAACGTTACAGCGGGAAGGCAAGGCCGGGCGACTTTGAGCGTAGCTAATCTGGGGATACTCGACACCTCGGTCTACATCGATAACCTGAGATCAGGACGCTTTAAACAGGAGATTCTCGACCTTAAGTTCGTCGTTCGTTGCAGCGCGGTGGTGTTGGCCGAATTGTCTCGTGGCGCGCTCTCCTCTGATGAGAAGATTTGTCGATGGTCTGGGAAAAATCTGCACGTCATCGCGCCGAATGAGAGGGAATGGATTGAGTCAGGACGGATCGTGAATCGACTTGGGGAGGCGAAAGGATACGCTATCCAGAAAACCAGGGAGATTCACTTTGATGTATTGATTGCGCTGACAGCGCGGCGAATCGGTGCTCACCTCATCACCTGCAACACCGATGATTTCACGGCCATTCACGAACACCTGAATTTTAATCTTGTCTGCTGGTAAACACTTGCGAGCCCCGCGTGGAAGCAATGTACCGGCTCTTGCGTTTATGAACGCGCCGGTAAAGTTTATGCGAGCAATCTTTCCGATCACTACCATGCCGACGCCGGAAGGGGTGAAGAGTCTGTTGGACGATATGGCGCCGCGCAATCCGAAACCCAAAGCTGCCGACCCGCGGCAATATGTAGACATGAGTTTTGTGCGGGAACTCGAGTCGTCGGGATATCTTAAGCAGCTCTACAGGCGCTGATCCTGGCACTCTTTATTCTGTCTGTTGCCTCGCGCCTATTGGATTAAAAATTCTCGTCAACTAATCGGTAAGAAAACAAGCGCGCCATGAAAATTTACGCATTTGATGTCGACGATACATTGGAAGTGTCCGGCGGGCCTGTTGAGATCAAGAGCATCGACGATCTTAGACCGCAAGGCGATATTGTCGGGCTGAACGGCAACTGGGCGGTGGTCGTTCAAACCGTGCCGTCCTGGCATCGCATTTTCAGTTTTATCGGCCCGATGGAAATGTCCAAGGAGATTTTTCTCAAGCAACTAAAAACCTATATTCGCGCCGACGACTACATTATGGTCGGAAACATCAAGGGAGTCAGTGGAGCATCCGACGATCAGGGAGCAGCCCATCTGACCGGATGGCGGTTCATCAAAGAAAGCGACTTCGCTGCGGGACAACGGTAGAGTGCCCACCGATGCGCGGGGTAAATTATTTCTCGCGAGTCAAAGCGACGTCGACGACCGAAGCTCGTGAAGTTTTCACTGTTTAGGGTGGCAGAATTGCTTTTTCTCCAAGTGAGTCCGCCGGCGCCGAGTCGATTGTCAAAGCGGCGTCGAAAATTCCAACGCCGAAAGAGCGGTGAAAAAACCGCGATGTTCCCGCCGCCACTCTAAAATACCCTATGATTTGAACCTGGGCACTTTCCGTTTTTTCCGGAGCGATTGAACCGGCAATCAGCCTGGAATATACGTCGTCCGATTCGCAGATCGTTACATAAGGAGTTGGCGATGGCGCGCGTTGTGGCTCTGTACCGCTATCCCCTCAAGGGATTTACACCCGAAGAGTGCGATACCTTGACGGTGCTCGGCGAGGGAAGAATCGCCGGAGACCGCGTTCTCGGCATTCGCTTCGCGGATACGGAAGCACCCGATCATGCCTGGAGCAGAAAACACGAGATGCTCGCGTTGATCAACACTCCGGGCCTCGCCCGTCTGCGCGTCACCTTTGACTCGAAAGCTTCTCGGCTGCATGTAACGCTCGGAGCTTCGCTATTGATCGATGAGGATTTGAATCCAGAGGGCAGGCGGCGGATCAGCGCTGCTTTAGCCGACTACGTGCTCAAGCTCGACGAAAATCCCTTGACGAGTCATCCGGAGCGGTTGCCGCTTCGCGTCATCGGTAACGGCCATACAGCACGCTATCACGATGACGAGTCCGGGCGAGTCACCTTGCACGGCCGAGAAAGTCTTCGAGCACTGAAAAATGCTCTTGGGCAGGATGTCAGCGAGCTGCGCTTCCGCTCGAATATCGCAGTCGAGGGACTCACCGCATGGGAAGAGCAGAGCTGGATTGGTCGGAAGATACGCGTCGGTGCCGTCGAGTTTGACGTCGCCAAACCGAAAACCAGGTGCCTCGCCACCCACGCCAACCCAACTAGCGGCGACCGTGATCTGCCGATTCTCACCACGCTGACCCAGAAGTTAGGCCAGGAGCACCCGACTTTCGCCGTGGCGATGGTTCCCAGCCGCGGCGGCGGAGAAATTCGCGTCGGCGACGAGGTGGTGGTCGATTAAGGGTGGATTACTACAGGCCTGCCATCGCGAGCTGTGCGCCCACGAACCCACATCACCCTTCAAAGTCGT
>JBIOXP010000290.1:0-4723 GCA_044869705.1 Binatia bacterium
AGGTTCAAATATATCCAAATCGCCGATCCTTTTGATAGAAAAGCCCACCTTTGATTGTAAAAGAACGTAGATATCATCGCAGAATTTCCCGCGGTCAAATTGCAATGATTCCGAAATACTGAACGCCGTTGTAATTGATGGTCAAAAAGGAGCTAACAGTCCCAAGTTTTTCGGAGTTCGATACTTCGTGTAACGTCCCAATCTCTCCGTTGGCCACTCGCAGCCGGCTCGACTCCCGCCGTCAACCATGGTGGCCAAGCTTTGACGCCATCTTTGCAAGTCATCTGCGGGTGATCGCAGAGTTTCACTGGTGATTCGGTGCGGCTGTCCACGTTAGCGAGCAACGGCCATGCCCGGACTTTAAGGCAGTTTCGACGTAGCTGGAGAGATTCTCTCAGCCTGACGTAAGTGAAACTTTTACAGTATGTAGAAATCGAGCGACGAGTCCGAACCTCAAACCGGAGATCTCAGTGCGTGGAGCAAAACTTCGCATCTCATCCGTAACCGATTTGAAGACTACTGAGTGGCTTCTGGCTACAGCCGTTTCGTTGCTAAATGTGGAATTCCCTTCTGCAAGGGATCGAGCCTTAAGGACGGCCAATTCCTGACCCTTGAAAAATTATCGCCGCTTTCATAAAGGACTTAAGCAGCATGAGGTTTTCAGGCTGTATAGTCACCGCTTTGAGCGCGAGTATTTGCCCTCGCTGTCATGGCTCACATCTCTACTTGTCGCGTCGGCGATCCCATCTCGAAAAGACCTTGAGCGCTTTTTTTATCCGGCCAATTCGCTGTCACGAATGTAATCATCGCTTCTGGAACTTTGTGCGGCCACGAAAACGAGCGCCCGCCCTCATCTCAACGCCTTTACTCAACCCGGTAATTGCTGTTTTCGGGGCGGCGATGGTCGCGTTTGCACTGTTGATCTCTGCATTTCCCACGCTCGCCATCTGCGGCTTTGCTGGTTCCACTGTAGGGATCATCAATGAACTCTATTCAGGCAGGTGGCGTCACGATTAGTCATTTCTACTGCAATCGCAAGGAGCATTCGGATGCCGCAGCGCAATGGAAACAAAGCGCGTCGCGTCACGGAAAAAATAACGATGGGTCGGAAAACCGTCCCTTGCGGGTGCCTGCTTAAAGATCTACGGCAAGACGGCCTCCTAATGATAGCCTTAGGCTCTTGGCGTTATCGACGTTCTGCAGTCGCTATCGTGAAGATTATCAATCCCGACGGCTAGCTTCTGGTTGTACTGGTTTTACTTACCGAACAGTTTGTCAGCTATGTGACCGAATTCGCGGCGCACAACATCTTACTTCTTGAATGAGGGATCGTCTGATAGATGAAACTTAGAGATCATCCCGCATTAGTCATTTCCGGCGTACCGGCTTGGCCGCCAGTCTGGATCCAAACTAGGACACAGCCGTTCAAAAGGGTTGAAGGTGAAATTGGCACTCTCACCGGCACAGTCCTAAATCACGGCTTACCTAGGGCGATTTTTCTTAAGATGGAGTACGAACGAGAGAACTACATGGGCTTCCTGGCGTGCGGCGACGCGGCATTTTGCTGCCAGCTGGACACGTTGTTGCAGAGATATATCGGTTGCTCAATCAAAGAGATCGGCGACCTGGACCTCAGTTCCACGTTTTAACGGAGTTAAACCACTGTATAAAACGGTAAAAACTGCGGCCAGACACAACGGCCCAACAATCAAGCTTCTTATCGCTTGAAAGCGGCTAGCAAATAAAAGCAGGAGCAGAATCGAGCCGATTATCGACTTTGAGGTGCCACTTTTGGCGCGTCAACTGCGCTGTTCTTCCAGGCCACATATTCTTCCGCCCGTTCTCTCGCCTTGGGCCCGGAAAAAAGCGCAATATATTCTTCACCGTGACTGTCATTATCGACTGCAAAAGCAAGAAATTCGCCTCGCTTTTCTTCCGACTCACGAACTTCGTACATCATGTAATCAGTGTAGTCCTCAAAATCGGTTTTGTTAGAGGGGATCGTGAATTTCTTGGGTCTATCATACTATTGGTCCAAGAGCCTTGAATCTGCCTTACCGCGTCCCCCGGACTTAGAAGATGTCGATGGCATTCCCTCCCTCAGATGCCGCTGTTTCTAAGGACTCTCAACTTATCCGGCAAGCCTATTGCCTCAATGTTGCAGCAGAAATATCGCCTTTCACTGGTCAAAACTAATTTTGAAAAAGATCTGACCCATTTTGGCTTCGATCTTTTCGCTGTCGACACTGGCCGCGCCCGGCTTCCGGAGGCTGGGACCTCGCTACTGGCAGCCCGCCAAACTAGTCGAATCTTTGCTAGTACGTTTGGGCGATGTTCCGTGGGCTCTGCTCTGCCGTTTTTTAGTGCCGGTTATTCCCTGACGAGTGGGTTTTTAACCTCTGTCGAGACCTGGCGAGCCGTGCTCCTACGGCTCGCCAAAGCAGATACGGGGCGAGCCGCCGCGCAAACCGAATCCACACCTAACTTAGATTTGAGCCGAGCGCAGGTCTAAGGACGGGGACTCGATTGAGGTGTTGAAAAAGCGCTATTCGAACGGAGAAGCCCGGTTTCCTGGTCTCGTACGCAGTTTATAGGAATATTCAAGCCACGGTCGGAGCATATCTCTGCAGCGCACCCCGGATGACCGACATCCCGATGGGCTTCTGTAGAATCTCTTCGGCCCCGGCGTCAAGCGCCGCTGTGGTTTGAGGCCCCTGCGACAGAGCGGTGCAAATTACGATCGGAATATTCTTCGTTGGTGGTTTGGCTTTCAGGAGTGCCGTTGCCTCATCGCCGCTCATTCGAGGCATCAAAAGATCCATAAATATCAAATCAGGATGGCGCTTGGATGCTTGGTCCAAAGCCTCAAGACCATCGGCGGCTTGGAGCGCCGAATAACCGAGTTTCTCGGCGATCATAACAAGCAACTCACGACAACCGGTGTCGTCGTCCACAATAAGTACCTTCTTTGGACTGCCCATAGCAGTGAAAGATTGCAGCCCCGATGCCATTCACGACGTACGAACCCCATATGCGGCTTTCGATACCCTTTTGTAATTTTCTGTCTTGTTTTAGTAATCCTCGGCATGTGGGGCGGAGTGCGTGGATAAAAACGCGTTCACTTTTGGCCTCGGCTTTGGTCCCATGGCATCTTTCCCGTCCGGTATTGTCAGCGGCCATTTCTCGCAAAACTTCACTGAGCCAGAGTGTAACAGCCATGTTAAAAAAGCAGCGCTAATCTTGACTCCGTGACAGTCTCCATTTAACTTCAGGCATTCCCATAAATTCGGAGGCGGAGAGTTCGTTGTTACGGGTGTGGAAAAAACGGATCGCACCATTGATTGAACTGTTTAGGCGAAGACCGCTGCGACCGTTCTCCGTTCGCATTCACCTTGTCGTTCTTGTGCTAGCCGCAGTACTGCCACTAGTAGTACTAGCCGGCCTTCTATTCTGGCGCGATGTGCAGTTGCGCCGCGACGCAGTAGAGCGCGGTATGCGCAATACCGCACGCGCCCTGTCGCTCGCCGTGGATCGTGAAGTCGGAAGCGTTCTGGCCGTCGCTCAAACGCTCGCCGCTTGTCCCGACATCGATGCCCGAGACTTCAAGTCCTTTTATCACCTGAGCGCCATGGCAGCGGAGCAACTCAAAGGCGGATGGGTTGTATTATTTGACCGTAGCGGCCAAATGATCATAAACACGCGGGAGCCGTTCGGCGTACCATTGCCAAATCCGTTGCAAGAAACCAATGGCAGGCCCACAAACCTCCCCATGGGTAACCAAGCAATCAAAACCGTACTCCAAACGGGCCGGCCTCTTTTCTCAGATTTATTCATTGGACTCGTCTCTAAGCTCCCATTGCTGTCAGTCACCGTTCCCATTGTTAGGGACGGGAAAGTCGTTTATGCGCTCAGTGTGGCGATGACTGCCAATCATCTGAACGATTTGCTGCGTCAACAGGGACTTCCAGCCGGTTGGATGGCGGTGCTCGTTGATGGCAAGGGAATTATCGCGGCGCGGACTTCTGCTCCTGAGAAATTCGTCGGGCTACCCACGTCGCAACGCCTGTTTAACCGTCTTTCCCAATCGGACACTGGATGGGATGCCGGCTCGACCCAGGAGGGACTGGAAGTTTACTATTCGTTTGCTCGCTCTAACTTGACCGGTTGGTCAATTGTTCTTGCCGCTCCTCGGGCGACGATCGATGCCCCGATGAATTACTCGATCGCCATTCTGATCGGCGGAGCTACACTTCTGTCGCTTGTCGCGCTGGCGGCTGCTTTCGTATTCGGTAGGCGCATCTCTGCCCCGATATCGCGACTCGCCGAATCGGCCGACGCCATTCAACAAGGCGAAAAGGTCGATCTCGAAGAGTCCGTGGTCGCAGAGGTGGAACAATTGCATCAAGCGTTACTCGAAGCGAACGCTACGGCACGAGCCGCAGAGGCGGAGCGGCAACAAAGGCTGGTAGCCGACGCGAAGCGAGCCGAGGCGGAAAAGGCGCAAGAGGCGCTGCGTGAAAGCGAAGAACGATTTCGCCTCATGGCCAACTCAGCTCCGGTAATGATCTGGGTCAGCGGCACGGATAAGCGCTGCACCTGGTTCAACAATAAATGGCTCGAGTTTGTCGGCAGGCCCATGGAACAGGAAATCGGCAACGGGTGGGTCGAAAATCTTCATCCCGAGGATAAAAACCGGACCATTCAAACGTACGTCAAGTCGTTC
>JBIOXP010000291.1:0-15052 GCA_044869705.1 Binatia bacterium
AATGACGTTGCGCCCTTCATTCTCCGCTCGCTTCTTGATCGAAACCACCACGTGATGGCGAAAGGTTCCTCCCGGGGTCATATTGACGCCGCGCACTTCCGGGACGACTTTTTTCACTTCGCGGTAAACCACCGCCGCATTGCCATATTCGATCAGCGTATGATTCTCCGTCACCGGCATTCCGGTCAGCGCGGTTTGCCAAATCGGGTTCTGCCGCATCGTAATCGCGGTGACTTTTAGCACCGGAGCCTGTTTGGCTTCGCTGTAACATCCGGGATATTCGCCGTATGGGCCGTCGGCGACCCGCTCACCGGGGATGGTGACTCCTTCGATCACTACCTCGGCGCAAGCGGGAACTTCGACGTCGATGGTTTCACACTTGGCGAGCTTCACGGCGGCGCCGCGCAAACCGCCGGCGACGTGAAATTCATCGATGCCAAATGGCACCCGCGCCTGAGAGCCGACGACGATTGCCGGCTCGACACCCACCGCCGTCGCGACTTCCAGGCCTTTTTTTCTTTCCTCCGCTTTTAAGATCATTCTGCCGAGGTGGTGATCCGCCGGCGCCCATAGAGACAATCGGTCTTTCCCAAGCACCAGCATCCGATGGATCGAGAGATTTCGAATGCCGGTATCGGGATCCTTACCGACCTGCACGCCGATGGTCACGTACGGCCCGCAGTCCTTGCTCGCATGCGTCACGATCGGCAGCTTGGTGAGATCGATTTCATCCCCGGTCCATCTGATTTCCTGACACGGCGCACTCGAGACGATCTCCGGCGCAATCCGCTGGTCTTCCAAAGTCAAATAGCGCTCGAGCATCTGCTCTTGCGGCACGCCGAGTCCGAGTGCGACTAGTTTTCGCGTTGCAAATAATCCTCCGAGCACGCGCCACCCGGGGTAATCTTTGATATTTTCGAAAAGCAGCGCCGGTCCTTCGATATCGGAAGTTTTGCGCATGCCCGCGGCGATCTCGTACTTGACGTCAATCGGCTCCTTCACCCGCAGCAGCTGGCGTTGACTTTCCAGGTGAGTCAAAAATCCTCTGAGATCTTCAAACATGGGCAGCCCTCGGCATTATTGGAGTGATGGAGTGTTGGAGTAATGTATTTCTGGATTTGCCCCAATACTCCATCACTCCAGTACTCCATTACTTCATTGTTCCGTCCAACCGCAACAACGGCAATACTTCTTCAATGAACCTGTTCAACTGTAGCAACTGATTTTTGCCTGTGAAACGGAGTACCGGCGTGGTGATGCCCATATCGATCCAGTCCTGAATCAAGCGGGCGCAATCTTTCGGCGGCCCGTGCGCGAGCCAAACCTTGATCAAACTCTCCGGCGGGTAGCTCGGTCCATAATAGTGGTTGAAGTAATCTTTCGCCTGAGCATACGCCTTCTGCCTGTCATCATCGATGCTCACCATGCCGTGAATGGCGCATTCGAAATCGCTTAAATCCCTGCCTGCCTCAGCGGCCGCTTGCCCGATCACGCACCAACGCTTGGCAAACTCAGCTGCAGTCACGCCCATGGTAATGTAACCATCCGCCAGCATTCCGACTCGGCGCATTGCCTGATCGACAACACGATCGCCCACCTGTTCTCGCTCGGGACTCACAGCGATCCAAATCGGCGGCGGCTTCTGCGCCGGCTTGGGCACGATATTATAGCCGTCGAGGTCGTAGTACTTACCGTTATGATGAACCTCGCCGTCGCTCCAGATCGCGCGCAAAAGCTCTATGCCTTCTTTCATGCGTCCGACTCGCTCTTGGCGCTTCACACCGAACGCGCGCAGCTCGCCTTCGTGCCCGCCACCGATGCACACGCCTAAGATCGTGCGGCCTTTGGAAATCTGGTCGAGGGAAGCCCACTGAAGTGCGAGCAAGACCGGATGACGCACCGGGAATGACGCCATGCAGATCGTGCCCAGGCGAACTTTCTGTGTACGAATCGCCAGCGCTGAAAGCAGGGTAATGGCTTCCAGCCGCGGCTTGTGAATCAGGCTATCGCCTACCCAAACGGACTCGAAGACACCCGACTGCTCTGCAACAACCGCGCTTTCGATCAATTCCTCAATATCGGTAAGCCCGAAGAGCGCGCCACGATTGGCAAGGCTCAAACCCCATCTGACCGGTAGCTTTCGCATCACGACGGCTTCAGAGTTATGAGAACGAATACAGCGTGTCAAGCAAAGCGCACATTGCCGTTTGCTAGATTGTTCGAACTGGGTGTATTTAGAACCCAAGCGCAAAGCAGACTAGGACTGCCCAAGGCGTAAGGAGGCAATATGGCGAAAGATCTGCGCAGTTATCTCGATGAATTGTTGGAGAAAAGACCGAAAGACGTCGTTGTTGTCGATCGCGAAGTCGACCCGCGCTATGAGGCCAGCGCGATTGTCGAAAAATTTGAGCGCAAGAATGAATACCCGCTGGTGTTCTTCAAAAACATCAAAGGCTCCAAGATTCCGCTGGTCATCAATCTCGGCGCAACCTACGAGCGCCTGGCGCTCTCATTAGGATCGCCCTCAGTTCCACAAATGGTGAAAGACCTGGCGTTCCGCGAGCATCACCCCGTGCCGGTGAAAGAGATTCCCGCCAAAGACGCACCCTGCAAGGAGGTCATTTTGAAAGGCGACGACGCCGATCTCGATCTCCTGCCCGTCCTGACCTTGAACGAGGGTGATGCCGGCTCCTACATCAATGCCGCCGCTCTGATCTGTAAAGAACGCGGCGGCAAGGCGGTCAACGTCGGCATCTACCGTCATCAGAAGCAAGGCAAGCGTCAGCTCGGCTTGATGATCAATCCCGCCAATCACGGCAACTACATCCGCGCGGAATACGAGGACCACAACGAGCCGATGGAAGTCGCTCTCGCGATTGGCCATCATCCGGCGTTGAATATGGCTGCGGTCAGCAAACAAGCGGGTGTCGGCTCGGAGATGGAGGTCGCCGGCGCGTTTTTGGGCGAGCCTTTGGAAGTGGTCAAAGCGGAAACCGTGAGCCTCATGGTGCCGGCACGCTGCGAAATAGTCATCGAGGGAATCGTCCCGCCGCATAAACGCCACTACGAAGGCCCATTCGGCGAATGGCCGCATTATTACTATAAGGAAGGCGAACAACCCTACATCGAAGTCACCGCAATCACGATGCGCAAACACCCGATCTACCAATGCATCCATAGCGCTCATTTCGAGCACAACATTATCGGCGCCGCGCCCCGTCTGGGGAGTCTCTTGAAACGCATTCAGGAAGTCGTGCCGAGCACGACCGGCGTCAACATGCCGATCTCGGGCGCTGCTCGCTCTCATTGTTACATTTCGGTCAAAAAGCGCGCGGAGGGAGATCCCAAGCAAGCGGCCCTGGCGGCGATCGTCACCGACCCGAATATCAAACACGTGATTGTGGTAGACGATGACGTCGACGTCTTCAATGAAACCCAAGTCCTCTGGGCGCTGGCGATGCGCTTTCAAGCCGATCGCGATCTGGTGATTATTCCGAACATCATCGGCTCCCACTTGAACCCGACCGCCTACGGCTTCAATCGTCTCGAGAAAGGACCGATGGAAACGAAGTTAATTTTCGACGCCACCAAGCCGCTGCCGCCGTATCATTTTCCGAAGGAAGCGCAGGCGCCGGACGAGGTGCTCAACAAAATCGATCTGGCGCGCGACACACGGCCGTACCAGCCGGGCAAGGACGATGAGGCAATCACCGGAAGATAAAATGCCGGTTCAAACCGTTCAACCAATTCAACCGGTTCAACAGTCGGAAAAACCGCTCGAATCCTCGAACGTTTTAAATGGATTGAACGGTTTGAACGTCTTGAATGACGCCAAACATTTGGTCGAGATCCAGGGGGTCTCCAAGAGCTTTCGTAAAACGGTCAAAGAAAACACGACGGAGGTCAAAGCCTTATCCGATGTGACTCTTTCGATCCGCGAGAACGAATTTGTCAGCATCATTGGCCCGAGCGGTTGCGGCAAAACGACCTTGCTGAAAATAATCGACGGCCTGATCGCCTACGATAGCGGCACGATCGTCATCCGCGGTGCCCCGGTGACCGGGCCGGGTCCCGACCGCGCCGTGGTATTTCAATCGTTCGCGTTGCTGCCCTGGCGTACGGTGCTGGCCAATGTCGAGTTCAGCCTGGAGCTGCGCCAACTGTCCAAAGAAGAGCGAACCAAAACCGCCCGTGATTATTTGCGGCGCGTGGGTCTGGCCGACTTCGAAAACCACTACCCTCACGAGCTCTCCGGCGGCATGCAGCAGCGCGCCGGCCTCGCGCGTGCGCTCGCGGTCAATCCGGCGATCTTACTGATGGATGAACCCTTCGGCGCGGTCGATGCTCAAACGCGTCAGCTTCTACAGGAAGAGCTCCTGGAGCTGTGGCAACGCGAACGGAAAACGGTGATCTTTGTGACGCACAGCATGGACGAAGCCGTTTATCTTTCCGACCGTGTCGTGGTCATGAGTCCGCGGCCCGGCAAAGTGGCGGAGATTCTCGACGTCCCGCTCGCTCGACCGCGCATCTCGGAACAAGTCCGGCGCCACGCTAAATTTGTCGACTTGACCAATTACATTTGGGAAAGTCTCAAGCGCGCCATGGAGAACCACCGTTGAATAGCCGTTTCGGCAGCAACGTCCTGTCGATCCTCTCGCTCGCAATTTTGTGGGAGGTCGCCGGGCGCGCAATGGATTCCAGCTTGATCCCGCCGTTGTCGCAAATCGGCGCAGCCTGGTGGAAGCTTTTGGGTAACGGCAAGCTGCTCGCCAATTTGACCCTGAGTCTAACGACTCTTGCCGTAGGTTTTCTGCTGGCCGTCTTGGTTGGTGTTGTTCTCGGTCTGTTGATGGGACGTTTTCGCGCCGTCGAGCACTTTCTCGATCTTTACGTCAATGCCCTGATGTCCGCGCCGACTACGGCGTTTGTACCGATACTGATCCTCTGGTTCGGACTGGGCGTGGAATCCCGTATTGCCGTAGTTTTCCTTTTTGCCGTATTCGTCATCATCATCAATACGATGACAGGGGTGAAGCAGGTGGACGGCGTTCTAGTCGAGATGGCGCGCTCGTTCGGCGCGAAGGAAAGAGAAATTTTCTTCAAAATTATTCTCCCCGCAGCCCTGCCGGCGATCATGGCCGGTTTGCGCTTGGGCATCGGCCGTGCCGTGAAAGGAATGGTGACGGCGGAAATGTTGCTTACGCTCACCGGCATCGGTGCCATGATCATGCAATACGGCTCGGCGTTTGCCACGGACTCGCTGTTCGCCGTGATCCTTACGGTTTTGATCGTCGCCTTGGTGACGATGAAAGCGGTTCAATGGCTCGACCGGAGACTAACTGGATGGAAAGCGGAGATCGCAATCGAATAATGAATCCTTCCTTGCCACATAAAGATAGTCGCAATGCAAAAAACACACGAATATCATTCTGAGCTGAAGGCGAAGAATCTGCTTCGGCGCGGGGCTACAAAGGCACGTCCTTCGGCTCGCCTCAGGATAACAATTGACACAGTCGATGCATAACCAACGAGGAGAACGCCCATGAAAGATCCGCTCGCCAAGATATCGACACTGCTTGTGGTCGCGACCATGTTGTTCGTCTGGGGAAGCGAAGCGCGAGCCCAGAGGAAAGTGCGCTTCGCCTATCCTTCGTCGCCTGACATGGGCGATATCCCTTCGCTGCTCGCCTGGGAGCAGCTCAAGAAGCAAGGAATCGAAGTCGTGCCGACATTCTTTCCCAAAACCGAATTGGCCGTCCAGGCAGTCGCCGCCGGAGAGGCGGACATCGGTTCTGCGGCCGGCATTGCGGTCGTCAAAGCAGTCGAAAGCGGCATGAACGTTCGCGTCATCGGCGAACAGGTGCGCAACGAATGGCAGCTCGTCACTCCCGTGTCGTTTAAAGATCCGAAACAGCTGGACGGCAAACGGGTCGGCTATCACGCGCCGATTACGGTCACGGAAGCGCTGGTCAAATGGATGGCGCAACATTATAAAATTTCGCCCAACTGGATGATCATTCCCGGCTCCGAGGTGCGCGCCGAAGCTTTAATGCGCGGCCAACTGGACGCAACGCCGGCAGAAATCGGCGATGTACTTAACATTCTCAACGCCAAGCCCGGCCAGTTTCATGTCTTGATCTCCTACGCGAAGACTTTTCCGCAGCTCATTGGTTCGATGTACTTTGCCCGTGCCGATTATGTACAAAAGAATGGCTCGACCGTTGAAACGGTTCTCGAGGCGATTCTCAGGGCGCATCGCGATGCCGAAGCACGCCCGACGTCTGTCAAAGAAAATGCCTTGAGGCTACTGCCTGAAACCAAGCCGGAACTCGTCGATGCCATTGCCAGCACTTACAAAGAGCTCAGAATTTGGGACGTCAACGGCGGCGCCGACAGACAACGAGGCGAGGCGAGCATCAAGTTCTTCGAGGAATCGGGCCTGCTCAAAAAAGACGCGGTAAGCTTTAATCAGGCGTTTGATACCGCGCCCTTGGACAAGGTGCTTAAAAAGATCGGACGCAAATAGCAGTAGAAAGATGAAGGCGGGCACGCTTAGAATTATTTCGCTGGTCACCCTCGCGGCCATTTGGGAGTTTGCCGGCCGCCACGGCAACGCGCATCTGTTGCCGCCTCTTTCGAAGGTCGCAAGCGTTTGGCTGGATCTGCTCGTCTCGGGACAGCTCCTCCACGCGCTCGCCATCAGCTTTCAAGCCCTCGCCATCGGTTTTCTTATTTCCGTCCTGTTCGGAGTGCCGCTCGGATTGTTAATGGGTCGTTACCGGCGTGTCGAAGCTTTTCTGGAAGTTTACATGACCGCGCTCCTGGCGGTCCCGATGATTTCGTTTATCCCGTTTTTGGTGATCGCTTTCGGTTTGGGCCTGGTTTCCCGGATTTGGATTGTTTTTCTTTTCGCGTTCGTAATTATCGCGATCAACACGACGGCCGGCGTGCGTAACGTCGATCCCACCTTGACGGAGATGGCGCGCTCCTTCGGCGCGCGCGAAAGCGAATTATTTCTCAAGGTCATTCTGCCCGCTGCAATGCCGATGATTCTGGCCGGGATTCGCCTCGGCATGGGGCGCGCCGTGCTTGGCATGGTCACCGGTGAAATGATTCTGGCGGCGGTGGGTTTCGGCGCGATGCTGATGACGTTCAGCGCATCGTTCAATTCGAGCGCGTTGTTCGCAACGATTCTGACGATCGTATTGCTCGCAGTGGCTCTGCTGGCGTTGATTCAATACTTCGATCGGCGCCTGATGCCATGGCGCGTCGCTACGCAGTAACAATCTATCACAGTATCCGATGCCGGCCGTATTGATTGTGCTTGCATGAGTGCAGTGCTAAGTAGCGTCGATCGCCTGCGCTCCCGCTGTCATTTCGAGCCCTTCGGCTCCGCTCAGGGTAAACTCCGACGAGAAATCTTTCTTTACTTTATGTTCCGGTTTCGCGCCCGCTTACGCTGATTGTCACATACGCTCAAGTATGTGATAGTCACGGCCGCAGTATCGGAGCGCGCATTACTGCAAAGCTCGCGCTGGTTCCTGCAGGAGAGAACTCATGAAAAACCGGCCCTTTCAAAAACTCGTACTGATCGTTTGCTTGCTGTTTTTTCCACTGGCCACTGGCTCACGCGTGACCGCGCAAACACCGGAAAAACTGCGCGTCGCGTATACGGTGATCGCGCCGACTCAGGCGTCGATTTGGACCGCCAAAGAGATGGGGTTTTATGCCAAGCACGGTCTCGACGTCGATTTGGTGCTCCTCGTCGGCGCGCCGCTCGCGGTCAGCGCCCTCGTTTCCGGAGAAACACCGATTGTCCATGCAGGCGCCTCGGCGGTGGTCGCGAGCAACCTCCAGGGCTCCGGCGCTGTCCTGGTAGCCGGCGGCGCCAATCGTTTTCCCTACGTGCTGTTCGTCACCAACGAAATCAAACGCGTCGAAGACTTGCGGGGCAAGAAATTCGGCGTGAGCCGGATCGGGAGCGCTGACAATGCGGCCGCGATCACCGTGTTCAATAAACTAGGAATAAAGGAGAGCGAGATAACCTACGTGCAGGCCGGCTCGATTCCCGCCCGGCTCGCGGCCATGCAGTCGAACGCGCTGCAAGCCACGCTGCTGCAGGCGCCGGAAACACTCAAAGCCAAGGAGATCGGTATGCGTGCTTTGTTGGATTTCACCAAGCTCGACGTCGAATGGCAGCAAAACGGCGTCGCGACCACGCGCGATTACATCAAGAAGAAGCCGGATACCGTGCGCCGTTTTCTCATGGCCTATATCGAAGCCAGCCACTACAATCTCACCAATCCGAAAGGCTCGCAAAAGATCTTGCAAAAATATCTCACCATCAAAGACGACAAATCCCTCGAAGAAGCCTATAACGAAATCGTTGCGAAACTGACGATGAAAGTTCCCTACCCGACCGAGCCGGGCATCCAGATCTATCTCGATCAGCTAAAAATCAAGAGCCCGAAAGCCGGACAGGCCAAGCCTTCCGACTTCACCGATATCAGTTTTCTAAAAGAGCTCGAATCGAGCGGATTTATCGAGAAGCTGTATAAGTAGAAGCCGGTTCAAACTGTTCAAGCCGTTCTAGCGGTCATCGTTCGATCGTGTGCGAACGGTTTTACAAGGCGCAACGTCTTGAACGATCTCCGCAAAGCTCCCCTGTCATGCTGAGCGCTAGCGAAGCATCTCGACTTTAGCCACTCGCCAATACGAGATTCTTCGCTTTCGGCTCAGAATGACCTTCATGTGAGCGTTGTAGTGGCGAGGATGATGTGGGCTTCAACGGTTTGAATGTTTTTGAGCGATTTGAACCTCTCTAATTTTTGTAGATGACAATTTTCAAATCCTTCCCGCGTCCGCCTTCCGGACAAGCGCTGATGCCGACCAGACAGTCCATTTCAGAACGCAAATCCATCATGTCGCCGCCTTGTCCCGGCCGCGTCATCGAATAACGCATACTCCCGGTTTTCGCATCGATCACCATGGTTTGAAATATATTCAGCGGGCTCGGCACGTCTTCCTTTAAAACTCCGTACGGCTTTAGCGCTCTGGCGAGGTTCTCCCAACAACCGTGCTTCGGCGCCACAACCTTTTTTCTGCCCAATTTCTTCCACACATCGCCATAAATGGCGAAAATCTGATCGCCCCATTTTTTGTAAAACGAGGTGCTGCACATCCCCTTCTCCATATCGTGGGTGCCGCGGTAAGTGTCTTTGACGATTGTCTGCATGACATTGTTGAACTTTGAAATGAGCACATCGCCGGTCGTGACATAGATTTTTCCCTGATCGACTTTAGTACGCGCCTGGTCGAAACGCTCTTTGACGTTGCGGAGATTAAAAACCACGTAATCGGCCGTCGATTGCCCGATAACTCGGATGATCTGCCCTTTTTTCACTTCGAATGCTTGGCCGCTGTTGCTGTTGATGATCGATTCACTGATGATCCGCATTTTTCCTCCGTAAAAATGAATAGCGGCACGTTAACGACCGATTGACGAAAATGCAAATTCACCCGCGGCGCTTAATCGGCATCGGTTGACATGGCTGGCTCGCATGGTAAAACCGCAAAGCGAGTTTTCACCTGTGGCCGATCTCATGCCGAACCCTGGCGCAACCTCGAAAAGTGATGCCGTTATCCGAGTTGAAAAAGTCTCGAAAGTCTTTCAAACGCCGAGCCGGGAAAGTCTCGATGCTCTCATTGATATTGAACTGAGCATTCACGCCGGAGAATTTATTACCGTCGTCGGCCCGAGCGGTTGCGGCAAGTCGACGTTGCTCAGGCTCATCGCCGGATTTTCACCATGCTCTTCGGGCCGGATCATGTTTCAGGACGAGGAAGTCCGCGGCCTCAACACCAAAGTCGGTTACGTGCCGCAGGAAAGCAAGCTGTTCCCCTGGCTCACGGTTGAAGAAAATGTCGGCTTCGGACTCGACTCGCGACAATTCTCGCGCGCCGATCGAAACCGGCAGGTGAGCCAGTTCATTCATTTGGCCGGACTCGCTGGTTTTGAAAAATACTATCCGGGGCAACTCTCAGGAGGTATGAGTAAGCGCGCCTCGATCGTGCGCGCTCTCGTTTACGAGCCGCCGGTCATTCTCATGGACGAACCCTTCGGCCCCTTGGACGCCCAGACGCGGATGGTGCTCCAAGACGAACTGTTGAAACTCTGGGAGAAAAAGCGCCAGACGATAATCTTTGTCACTCACGACCTGGTCGAAGCCGTGGCGCTCGCGGATCACGTTGTCGTGATGACTCACCGGCCCGGGCAAATCAGAGACGTCGTTCACGTGCCGATGTCTCGACCACGCAACATTTTTGAGATTCACCGGCAAGATGGATTTGACGAAGCTTACGGCCGGTTATGGAATATTTTCCGCCACGAGCTCAGTATTTCTGCGCACTAGCAGGTTGTTTCTATGTCCGATCCATCCGTTCAAGCCCGATCCCGATCAACCGGTTCAAAAGCCGCCGTGCGCACGGTGAAACCCGCCATTGTTTCAATGGGCACGATGGGCGTCAATTTAGCTCGTGTCGGGATCATCGGCGGATTTTTATTGCTTTGGGAGATTGCTTCGGGACGTTGGATCGAACCGTTTCTCGTTAGCAGTCCAAGCCGCATCTTTTTCTCACTGATCAGCGGTTATCGCGACGGTGACTTGCTCCAGCACACCTGGGTGACATTCCAAGAGATCGCCATCGGATTTCCGATCGGCGCCATTTCGGGTATTGCGCTGGGGTATGGTTTTGGGCGAAGCCGATTGCTCGCGGATATCTTTGAGCCCATTATCATTGCTCTGAATGGCATTCCGCGAACGGCGTTGGCGCCGCTTTTTATTGTCTGGCTCGGCATAGGACTCTGGTCAAAAGTCGGTGTAGTTTTCCTGCTCACATTCTTTCTAAATTTCTTTAATACATATACGGGAATGCGGCAGATGGACCAGGAATACGTCGATCTGGCACGTCTGATGGGCGTCAAAGGATGGAAACTCAGTTTCAAAGTGATCCTCCCGGCAATCTCTCCTTATGTTTTTACCGGAATTCGCACGAGCATTCCCTTCGCAGTGATCGGCGCCATCGTCGGGGAATTTGTCGCTGCCACTGAGGGCGTCGGGTTTTTTATTCGCATGTCGGCTGGAATCTTCAAAACCGCCGACGTCTTCGTCGGAATCATCGTTCTGATGATCATGGTTATAGTCCTGGACCGCATTGCTGAATTGGTCGAACGCCGCGCGTTACGCTGGCAGTCGCAAACCGAACACATTCAAATTCAAGCCTAGGAGGAGATTCTCGGATGCGAAAAAGAATTGTCTTGGCCGTC
Organism: Binatia bacterium; assembly: GCA_044869705.1. Classification (GTDB taxonomy): domain Bacteria; phylum Desulfobacterota; class Binatia; order UBA9968; family UBA9968; genus DP-20. The sequence continues at coordinate 11,327 of JBIOXP010000291.1, forward strand.
GGAGTGGCCGCGCTGCTTTTTCTGTTCGTCGCTGGAAACGGAGCGGAAACGAGAGCGCAGCAAAAGGAGCTGCCCGAAGTCTCGATGCTGACTGCGGTGCCGAATTTCGCCTTCGCTGCGATCTGGGTCGCCGAGCAGCTCAAATATTTTGAGCAGGAAGGCATTCGCATAAAAATTACGCCGGCGCCGAGCGGCTCGGTTTGCTTGAATGCGGTGGTCGGCCGCTCGACCAACTTCTGCGCTTCCACATCAGAGGGACTGGTACTGGCGCGCGCGGAGGGTGCTCCGGCGATGGCGATTCAAGCGCACAACCGGGCCATGACTTTGAGTGTCGTCCTGCGCAAAGCGATCGTCGACAAGCTCGGCCTCACCCGGGAAAGTCCGATCGGCGCGCGGCTAAAAGCGCTGACTCAACTCGGCACCATCGGCGCCACCGGACCCGGAGCGGCATCCGAGCAGATTTTTAAGTTTCTGGTAAAAAAAGCCGGCGCGGGCGGGACCGTGCTCAAATTCGTCTACATCGGCGCGCCCGAGCTTCCCGCTTCGCTAATGAATAATGTCATCGATGCTTATGCTCTTTCTCCACCATCCGCCGAAGTTACCGAGCCCAGCGGCAAAGGCTACGTTTTAATTCCACTCGGTAAAGGCGAAGTACCCGAGCTGACTGACTATCCGTACGAAGTTTTGATGGTGCGCCCCGATTACGTTGAGGCCAATCCGAAGATCGCTATGGCTGTCTCGCGAGCGATTTCGCGCGGCGGCGCGCTGTTTCGCAGCAAACCCGAAGAGGCGAAGGCCGCTCTTCGCGCCCATCGGCTCGGCGTCAAACTGGACGAGAGCGTTTTCGAGCTGTCTTACAATATGGTGGCCGCCGCGATGCCCGCCTGGGGAAACATGACGCCAGCGGGTTGGCAAAAGGTGATCAATTTCGCGACCGGGGCAGGCATAGTGAAAGAAGCCCAGGCGCCTTCCAATAAAGAAGGCGTGCTCTGGACCAACAAATACGTCGGCAAACCGTAGGCCGGCTCACACGCCGGTATTCACGTTCGACTGTCCATTCGAGGCTTTCGGGTAATGCGACGTGATGTCATGCTGAGCCCGAAGGCGAAGAATCTCGTGCTTCATGCGTTTAGAATAAGATCCTTCGGCTACGCCTCAGGATGACATTGCGAGACTGCCTTAACACAGGAGGACAGGTGACAAGCCAAAAAGAACTTCCACTTGCAAAAGGTAAGAAACCTGCCGGCACCTCTCTTGTAATTTTGATCCTGGGTTTTCTTTTGCTGCCGCCGCAGCGATTGCAAGCGCAGCAGAAAGAACTCGGTGAAGTGACCATTCTGACCGCGGTCTCAAACATGGCTTTCTCCGCGCTCTGGGTCGCTGAGCAGCTCAAATATTTCGAACAGGAAGGCGTGCGCGCGAAAATAACACCGGCGGGCGGCGGTGCTCCGTGCCAGAACGCGGTCGTCGGGCGCTCGGCCCATCTTTGCGCTTCCAGCTCGGAGGGTCTCGTGCTGGCGCAAATCGAAGGCGCTCCTTTGATCGCGATTCAGGCGCACAACAGCAATCTCACCTTGAGCATCGCGCTTCGCAAAGCCATCACCGACAAATTCAAAGTCACGCGCCAGAGCCCGCTTAACGATCGCATCAAAGTCCTGACGGAACTTGGCACGATCGGGGCCACGAGTCCCGGCGCCGTTTCCGAGCAGATTTTCAAGTTTCTCCTGCCGAAAGTAAAAGGCGATCCGGGCAAACTGAAGTTCGCGTATCTTGGCGGGACCGAGCTACCCGCCGCGCTCATGAACAACGTCATCGACGCGCTGGCGCAATCGCCGCCGTCCGCGGAAGTCACGGAGGCAGCGGGAAAAGGTTATGTTTTGCTTCCCCTCGGCCTTGGTGAAGTGCCGGAGTTGACGAATTACCCCTACGAAGTTTTGATGGCACGCCCTGATTGGGCCGATCAGAATTCCGCGCTTGCCACCGCCGCGTCGCGCGCTATTTCGCGCGCCGGCGCGCTCTATCATTCGAATCCGAACGCGTTCAAAGCGGCGCTGCGCGCGCATCGATTTTCCGACAAGACAAAATTGGAAGACAACGTCTTCGATCTCGCCTATTCAATGATCGCCCCTGCGATGCCGACCTGGGGCAGCATGAATCAGGAAGGCTGGCAAAAGGTGCTCGATTTTTCGATCGGCGCAGGGATCGTCAAAGATCGCACCAAAGCGCCATCGGCGAAGGAAGGCGTGCTTTGGACAAATAAGTACGTCGGCAAACCGTAGAGCGCCACGGCGGTTGCGCTTCTCGAGTTCACTCTCGCGTGATGATTGCCCCGGAGAAATCCGGGATCGTGTAGAGGCGTATGGCATACGGCCCTTGCTGACAGGCCGGTGCAAGAAAACTTTTGACCGTCTATTTTTCCGAAGCTGCGATCAGCGATACCCCATCGCGGCGAGAAACTGCTTGAGCGAAGCGAAACGCAGATACGGATTTGTTTTCTTTTGCTCGCCGATCGTGTCCTGGGTCTTGCGCGCGTAATTATGGCCGGGAAAAAGGATGGTGTCGTCCGGCAACGCCATCAGCTTCTGCGTCAGACTGTAATACATCTGCTCGGCATTGCCGCCGGGAAAATCGGTCCGCCCGCAAGCATCGATAAACAGCGTATCGCCCGAAACGACCCTGCCGTCGACGAGAAAGCACTGTGATCCGGGGGTATGCCCGGGCGTGTGGAGTAACTGAATCTCGACGCCACCGACATCGATCTTATCGCCGCTTTCGGCCTTAATGATGTCGGACGGCGCCAGTCCTTTGAGCGCGTCCGCCTCCGCTTTGTGCACGACCACCTTGAGCTTGCACTTGCTCAGCAATTCGCTCACGCCAGGAATTTCGACGCCGGAGAAGCGCCCGCCGACATGGTCGGGATGAGTATGCGTCACGAAGGCGTGGGTGATTTCGACATCGTCTTGCGCGGCGATCTTCAGGATCGTGTCGATCTCCCAAGCCGCGTCCACTACGGCAACTTTGCGCGTTTCCGCCGAGCCGATCAGATAAACGTAATTCTGCATCGGTCCGATTTCGATCTGCTTGAAGTACAGCATAAGATGCTAGCCGAGTGTCAGATGACTACGATTGTAACAATTCTTCGCAGGCCTGTGACGTGCTCAGGACGAACCGAGAACATTCAAACCATGCAAAAAAATCCGTGCCTGCTAGGTCCCGGGATCCGAGTCCGCAACACCATCGTCATCGCTAACGCCGACGCGGCAATCTGTTTACGGCGAATAGGCTTTATCGCCGCGCCGCGTCATAAACAGATCGAGCGGCAATTCCGCGCCGATGCCTTTCTCTTTCGCCTTGTCGTACATCTTGCGCGCCGTCGCGGCGAACTGAATGCCCATGCCGGTATTGTTTTTGAAAAAAGTGATTTCTTTCTCGTCTCTGCGGCCGCGGCATTTTCCATTGACCAAGTCGCCCAGCTCGTGCAGGTCCTCGGCTTTGACGATGCCGCGCTCCAGACGATCGTGAAACTCGGCTTGCTGGTCGAGGAAAATCTGCGGCTTGTAGCCGACGACGATCAGGTTCGCTTTCATGACCGCTTCATCGTCCAGTTCTTTGCGCGGTAAAAAGCCGTCGCCGCCGACAATACTGTTCAGGTGCATGCCGTCCTCGACCCACTTGCCTTGAATCACGGGATCGACGGTGTTGGTCGCGGCCGTGACAATGTCACTG
>JBIOXP010000292.1:0-3214 GCA_044869705.1 Binatia bacterium
AGTTCGCGTTGAATATTCGCGATCAGCTGGACACGAGCCTGGGCTGCCAAATCCGATCCGAGGTGTGACTGCGTGCTCGAAATGCGCGGCGGGACTATTGCCTCCTGTTGAAGCAGCGGACGAGCCGCAAATATCGGAGCCGGATGCGGCCCCTTTTGCAGGAACAATGCGTTGCTGACTATCGCGAAAATGGCAACTGTCGACATCACTATCGCGACGAATTCGCGCGGATGCTGTGCGATCGCTGCAGCAATGCGGCCTGCACTCTGGAAACCTGCGGAGCCCCTGCGGGATGACCGTCTACGCACTTTTCTTCACCCAATCATTTGAGCCATACGGATTGCCTCGGTGACTTTCCGTCACGACGAGTTTGACCGAATCGGTCGGCGTCCGCTCGCCACTTTGACCGATGGGCAATCGGACCGTCACCCGCGTCCCCTCGCCGACCCGGCTGCGGATATCGACCTCGCCATCATGCAGCTTCACCAGGCCTTTGACGATCGATAGCCCGAGCCCCGCCCCGTCATGTCTGCGGTCGTGGCACGAGCTCGTCTGAAAGAAAGCTTCTCCTAGACGCGCAAGATCGTGCTGTTCGATTCCGATACCCGTGTCTTCAATCGTCACCAGCAGATTTGATCCGTCGCATGACGCGCCAATGGTAACGCAGCCCGCGCGAGGCGTGAACTTCACCGCGTTTGAGATGAGATTGATGAGGATCTGGCTGAACGCGCGTTTGTCTGCTGCAAGCTCGGGCAGATTCTGGTCAAGCCGTAGCCTAAGCTCGATGCCCGCTTCCCGCGCCTGCAAAGCCAGCAAATCGACGCAGTTCTCAATGGCCGGTCCCGGCGCCAATCTCTCCCGGGCAACCTCGAGGTGGCCGGCTTCAATCTTTGAAGCGTCGAGCATACTGTTCACGATGGAAAGAAGATGGCGGCCCGAACCGTTGATCAATTTCGCATATTCGACCTGGTCCGACGCGCTGATTTTGACAGCGCTATTGGTCAGCAACTCGGAGAAGCCGATGATCGCGTTCAAGGGAGTACGGAGCTCGTGACCTATGGTGGCGACAAAGCGGCTTGTGCCCGCACTCGCCCGCTCGGATTCGAGTCGGGCCCTCTCAAGCGCGTCTTCGCGGGTCATTCGCTCACTGATATCGCGGAGGACCGCGACGACATCTTGGTCTGTTTTTTCATGTCCGACGGGTACGCATTCGAACGGCCTGCACCGCATTTCGACCCAAACGAATTGACCGGGACGTCCCGCTCCGACATTCCGCTGGATGCGAAATTCAAGCGAACGCAGATCGCCCGAACATGCCGCATCGGCAAGTGTGGCCAGAAAGGCAGGCCGATCAGCAACGTGCACGCGTTCGAAAAGTTCGCCGCCGATAAGTTTGGTAATGGGAGTGCCGAATAGCGGTTCGGCCGACGGCGAAGCGAAAATAACCGAGCTGCTTTTGCTGCAACGGACGATAACGTCCGTCATGTTCCCGATCAGAAGCTGATAGCGATTTTCCTCTGCGCCGAGCAGCTGGGCACCTGTACGAACGAGTGACACGGCACCAAGCGCGAGACCTGTCGCATATAGCAACGCAGATAGGATCGCGAGTGCAGCAAGAGCCGCGTGCGTATCCGCGCTGGTCGGCCGGGTAAATCCGGTCGTGCCGAGCATCATCAACAACAACAGGCCCGCGGCCATTGAAAGCGCTGCCGAAATCAATACGACCCGACGCGATCCGGAAAGTGCCGCCTCGAGGGGGACCACGACGAGCCAGATCGCCGCAAATGATCCAATGCCCCCCGCGAAAAACGCGACGAGTACAACAAGCGCGCTCAGCGACACCGAGGATAGAATGTGTGCGGTCTCGTAATGCCCGGTGCGAACCAGGAAGTAGACGATGAGAATCGGGGTGATGAGCCAGGAGAAGACGACGATTTCAACTTCATTCGGTACGCCGCGCAAAATCAGATAGACTGGAAGGCTTGCGAGCGCAGCAAGACTTCCCATCAAACGCGGCAGAATGAAAGCACGATAACGCGCGGCCGTAAGGGCATCCTGTTGCGCGGCGACAGGCAGCAAAGCGTCGACGTAGTTTCGTATTGGCGAGAAAAAACTCACCGTCCCTGTCACGTCTCGGCAAGCGGACGCGCCCCTATCTCGCGTGGACCTTAGGACACAGGCGATTAATCGAAGGCTAAGGGCCCGGCGCGGCAATATCTTATCAACACCGCCCGCGCGGCCTTAGGGATGGTTGGCCGGCCATTCGCCGGTCATGGTGAAATTTCAGTTGCCATCTTGTGATGCACGGGCCGGCTGTAGCCATTTCTTACCGGCCCGGTAACCATGTCGGCAGTCCGCTGAAGCCTGATAAACAGGGCGGAACATACGTGTGCGAAATTTGTTGCAGTCGCGGTTATCTCAAATTTGATGAAAATTCGCTTCGAGTTTGTCCAAAAAGCTCGTTGCATTTCGAACAACAGTTTCAGCGCTATCTGCTACGGTTTGTCTCAAAGGCGGCGTAACGGCCGCCGGGGATCGTTACGGGTAGGGTCATGTTCTTTCTTCTGCGAATGGCATTTTGGCTGTGCGTTGTTTGCGTGCTGCTTCCCAGCGGCACCAAATCGACGTCGCCGGATGCACAGATTGACGCTTCGGAAGCCGTGACATTCGCAAGCGCGGCCGTTTCCGACGTTCGGGGCTTCTGCGAACGCCAACCCGATGCTTGTGTTACAGGCGGCAAAGTCGCGGTCGCCCTTGGTCACAAGGCCGAAGCCGGCGCACGAACGCTCTATGAGTTCATCACAAAGCTCCGTGAAAAATCCGCAGCGCCGGAAAAGGCCGACAAGGCGGCTGGCGGTCAGGGCACGTTGACCCCGGGCGATATGGCGCCAACTTGGCGTGCCCCGGTCCCGTTGCCACCCCGGCGTGAAGCACGCGCTAACGGCCCGGCGGCATAAACTCCCCAATTCAGGCCGATTTCATCGCATTCGCCACCTGGCCATCTATTGGCGGCGCCGTGCGCGAGCGTATATATGTGCGTCATGACTGCTATTGATGAGATCGTTGAAAATTTCGTGCTCCTTGAGGAGTGGGACGATCGTTACCGCTATGTCATCGAACTTGGGCGCACGCTGCCACCTTTGCCCGAGAGCGCTCACTCCGAAGCCAACAAGGTCCAAGGCTGTGCCAGTCAGGTCTGGCTGCTGACCCATGT
>JBIOXP010000293.1:0-8511 GCA_044869705.1 Binatia bacterium
CCCTCTTGCTTAAGACTAACGCTGCTTAGAAAACTTTTCGAGTTGGGCTCACCTGGTCTGCGCCGCGATCAATGCAGCGTCGGTTGCTCGAACCTATAGTCGGACGCTGCGCCATCGCCACGCTCAAACGTAAACTCCTCGCCGTCTGCATCGACATGCACCCGATCGCCCTCTTTGAATTCTCCAGCGAGGATCTTAACCGCCAGTGGGTCCTGAATCAATCGCTGAATCGTGCGCTTCAGAGGACGAGCGCCGTAAACCGGATCGTAGCCTTTGTCGGCCAACAACGCTTTGGCGCGATCGCTGATCTCCAGCGACATTTTTCGAGCTGCGAGATTTTGGCGCAACCGATTGAGCTGAATGTCGACAATCGATTTTATTTGCTCGCGGCCGAGATTGTTGAACACGATGATTTCATCCACACGGTTCAAGAATTCCGGTTTAAAGGCTTCGCGCAGAGCGGCATTGACCCGTTGCTCCATTTCTCGGCGATTATTGGCACCGAGATCGAGAATGTACTGGCTGCCAAGGTTTGAGGTCATAATAATGACCGTGTTTTTGAAATCGACCGTGCGGCCCTGGCCGTCGGTCATGCGACCGTCCTCGAGAATCTGCAATAGCGCATTAAAAACGTCGGGATGCGCTTTTTCGATCTCATCGAAGAGCACGACGGAGTAAGGCCGGCGGCGCACCGCCTCGGTCAGATATCCGCCTTCCTCGTAGCCGACGTAACCGGGGGGGGCGCCAATCAACCGGGACACCGAGTGCTTTTCCATGAACTCGGACATGTCCAACCGAACCATCGCCTGTTCATCGTCGAACAAAAATTCCGCTAGGGCGCGGCAGAGCTCGGTTTTACCGACTCCGGTCGGACCCAGGAAGATAAACGAGCCGATCGGCCGGTTCTGGTCCTGTAAACCGGCGCGCGCGCGGCGCACGGCATTCGCCACCGCATGGATGGCGCTATCCTGGCCGATCACGCGGAGCTTCAGGCGGTCTTCCATTTTGAGCAGCTTTTGGAGCTCACCCTCGAGCATCTTCGAGACCGGAATTCCCGTCCATTTTGCCACCACTTCGGCGACGTCTTCCGCATCCACCTCTTCTTTCAGCATTTTCTGATTTTTCTGCAGCTCGGCGAGTTGCTGATTCGCCTGTTCCAGTTCTTTTTGCAGCTGGGTCAGAGTGCCGTAGCGGAGCTCCGCCGCGCGGTTTAAGTCGCCGCGCCGCTCGGCCTGCTGTTCCTCGAGCTTGGTCGATTCGATCTTTTCCTTGAGCGAGCGGATTTTTTGAATCGATTCTTTCTCGTTTTGCCAGTGCGCTTTCAGAGCGCTCGAGGTCTCGCGCAGGTTCTCGATCTCGCGCTCCAGCTGGGTGAGACGCTCGCGCGAAGCCTTGTCCTCCTCGCGTTTGAGCGCCTGGCGCTCGATTTCGAGCTGGAGAATTTTTCGCTCGACTTCATCGATTTCGATCGGCATGCTGTCGATCTCGATGCGGAGACGCGACGCCGCCTCGTCGATCAAATCGATCGCTTTGTCCGGCAAAAAACGATCGCTGATATAGCGGTGTGACAACGTCGCGGCGCTGATGATCGCGCCATCGGTTATGCGGACGCCATGATGTACCTCGTAGCGCTCCTTCAAGCCGCGCAGGATCGCAATGGTGTCCTCCACCGAAGGCTCGCCGACATAAACTTGCTGGAAGCGCCGTTCGAGCGCGGGATCCTTTTCGACTCGCTTGCGGTACTCATCCAAAGTGGTCGCGCCGACACAACGAAGCTCGCCGCGCGCGAGCGCCGGCTTGAGCATGTTGGAGGCGTCCATGGCGCCCTCTGCGGCGCCGGCGCCGACCAAAGTATGCAGCTCGTCGATAAAGAGCACGATCTGACCGCTCGCCTCTGTCACTTCCTTCAGAACCGCTTTCAGGCGATCTTCGAACTCGCCGCGAAATTTGGCACCAGCCACAAGCGCTCCCAAATCGAGAGCGATGAGGCGTTTGTCTTTCAATCCTTCCGGCACATCGCCATTGACGATTCGCAGCGCCAGTCCTTCGACAATGGCGGTTTTGCCGACTCCCGGCTCGCCGATCAGCACCGGATTGTTCTTGGTACGGCGCGACAAGACCTGAATGACCCGACGAATTTCGTCGTCACGGCCGATCACCGGATCGAGCTTGCCTTTGCGCGCAAGATCGGTGAGATCGCGGCCATATTTTTCTAGGGCCTGATATTTTTCCTCGGGATTGGGATCGGTGATGCGCTGGGCACCGCGAATACTCACGAGCGCGTTCAAAATTTTATCCCGGGTGGCGCCGTATTCCTTGAGAATCTTGCCCGCCTCGCCGCTGTCCTGAATCATGGCCAGCAGCAGATGCTCCGCAGAGACGTACTCGTCCTTGAGCGATTCGGCTTCGGATTCGGCGGTTTCAATGAGCTTTTTGAGTCGAGGCGTGATGTAGCTCTGGCCGGTACTGCCGGTCACCTGCGGCAGGCGATCCAAAACTTTTTGCAGCCTGTCCGTAAGCCCACCCAGCGGTACGGCGAGTTTTTGTAGCAACGAGACGGTCACGCCGTCCTTCTGACCGATGAGTGAAAAAAGCAGATGCTCGACATCAATTGCCTGGTGATTACGTTTGTCAGCAAGTCCTTGAGCTTGCTGCAACGCTTCCTGTGATTTGGTAGTCAGTTTGTCTAATCGCATTTTTGATTTCCTCGCTACCGCAAAAACTAAGCATCGTTTAACCACCTGTCAAGCAAAGCAAAAAACGCAATTTTGCAACTATTGGCGAGGAAATTTCGCGGTTGTGTGTGGCCGGCCACCCGGTGAAATGGCCGGCACGGCACAAGATAATAATCGGGGGGAAAAATCTGCTCGTTTTCGGGGCAGCCCTGGATGGTCGAGCGCTGCTGGGCGCCTCTCGACCGACCGTGGTTCTTAACGGTGGGACTTCGCCGAGTAAACCGGGGGTGGCTGGATGACGATGCCCTGGCCTTTAACGATGTCGAATTCGAGCTGAACGGGCCGGATATCAGTGCCGCGCATTTTTTCGACGATCAAACTGCGCGCGAGGGCGCCGTCTTTCCAAACCATTTCCAAAACAATCGCACCGGCGACCAGGTATTCCTCGATGCCGTGCAGAGTGCGCTCGCCGGTTCGGGGAACAGCGTAGGAGGTGAGAAGATTGGTCGTCCGAGTCGTCGAGCGCAATAGCTTAATAAGCAAGCGCGCTTGGTCTTGAATGCGAATGGCGCTGTCACGCAGCAATAGGAAAGGCGCAGCCGGATCCAGCGCCAGCCTGCTGGCGCCGAGCTGGTTGACAAAGCCGGCGAGGTCGTTAACGGTTTTCTGGACATCAATATGGCGCTCGCGATTAGCGCCCGGTAAAGCGCTCAAGTAGGCGCCGGCATTTAGGATCGCGAGCTCTTTGTTGTCGACGTGCTTTTCGAGGTCCCAGCCAACGGATGCTGCCTGTTCAAGAACATCGGCTGGTTCTTCGTCGGCGGCCACAAAGATGCATCTTTCGCCGCGTTTAAGACCCTCGACGACAAATTGAAGGGCAAAAATCGATTTTCCCGTGCCGGGCTCGCCGGTAACGAGAAAAGACCGTCCGGTTGGAAATCCCCCTTCCAGCAGTTCGTCAAGGCCGGGGATGCCTGTTGCCGTACGCGGCGTTCGTAACATCGTTTATCCTCTAGTCTTTGAGACGGATGTCAGTTGATGGCGCAATGCGGGACCTCGTAAGTGGCCTATTTTGTTGCGGAAGCTTTCCAACGTCTTTTCCAGGCAAAGTCTGTGTGCCAGCGACGCCGTGGCGCCGAGGCCGCATGAAGGTCATGGAGCTGTGATTTTCCGGGTAACTCGGGTGCCGGGTCAAGCTGCATTTCACCCATGGTGAATTCTTCCGTCGCGCTGATGCTGCCATTCTTCTCTTCCTCGAGCCGTCGGCGCAATGCATCGATCTCATGACGGTAGTTCTGCTCGAGCGATTGACTCATCGCCTCGCGCTCTTGTAACGCCCAGTCTTTCTGACTGAGCTCCGCCTGCAGCAAGGCAAGCTGGGCTTGAAATTCCGAGCGCATCCGTTCCGACTCCGCCTGCGCAGCGGATTCTTCTGCCCCGGTCGTCGTTTCGACTGCGCTCAGCCGTTCCTGTAAAGCGTCCATGGTAGCTTTCACCGTGACGAGCTCGTCGTTACGCGTCTGCAGAATACGGCTTTTCTCTTGCGCTTCATGCAGCAAGCGCTCGATCTCCTCCCGCAGATTTTGCTCGATCTCGCGGCGGGAGAAGTCGCGATCCTGAGCGAGTGCATGGCGTTGCTGTTCCAGCGGAGCATTGACCGAGAGTGGCTGCGCCCGGCGCTGACTCAAAGCAGCGACTTCATCCTTGAGGTCGTCGATTTCCGTCCGCCGGCGTTCGGCGATCAGCTGAGCTTCGGTGAGCTGCACTCGTACCTGATCAAGTTTTGCTTGCGTATTTTGTTGCAGTGCTTGCGTCACAGACAAGGCCGTATGCAAAGCCGCATTGTCGTTTTGCATAAAATTGCTCTGGCGATCCTCGGCGGCTTGACGGCCCATTTCCTCAGTTGCGGTGGTTTTCTGCATCAGAGATGCGTTCTCCGCGCGAAGGCGCGCCAGGTCCTGTCGTAGAACTTGAATCTGCTGGTGAAGCGCGAGCTCGACCGCCGAAACTGCCTCCTGGCGCTCCGTTAATGCGCGTTCTTTGACAGCCAGTTCGTACCGAAGAGTTTCAATTTGGCTCTCATACGCGTTTCGGGACTGGTTCAGCTCGTCTTCAACCGTTCGCATGTTCGCCAGAAGCTTTGCTGCGATCGCCTCAGCCGAACGGCCGCTGTCGGTCTGCACGGGCTCGCTTTCGACGACGGCATGACGAACGTTCGCCAATTCGGCCTCGTATTTCTGCCGGGCACGCTCTCTCTCGTAGTTTACTTTGGCCTGAGCCTGATGCACGCAAAGCTCCAGCAAGCGCATTTGGGCCAGTAAGATGTCAACCTCGTTCAGTAAGAGGAGTAAGGGATTAGGCGACTTTAGTTCATCCATCGTTCGGACCGTTCATGCGGCCGGCCGGCAATTTGCCGGGACGTGCGTCGAGCCAGAAACATGCCATGGCAAAAGTTCAAGTCTCAATAGCAAAGACTCACTCGAAACGAAAACGCCTGTCCGATCAAGCGCCTGGTAAGCTAGCAATTGTGTCCAGCTTCGCCTAACTTGGGCAAAATTGTCATCGATAGTTGTCGGATTACGTGTTTTGCGGTCAATTTGAAATGGACCATTGCTGTCGATAGAATTCGCTTCCGTGCGCAAGTATTTTCGTCACAACATCTCTGCGATGACTGGCTACGTGCCGGGCGAGCAGCCTGGAAACGGCGGTGTCATAAAACTCAACACCAATGAAAATCCTTATGGCCCGTCGCCGAAGGTTTATGCGCGGCTGAAAGCTGCGGTGAACGCATCATTGCGCCTGTATCCGGAGCCACAGAGCGATACCTTACGAGCGATAGCCGCGCGGGTATACGGCGTCAAACCCGCCAACATTATGGTCGGCAACGGTTCGGACGAAATCCTCTCCATGCTTCTACGTTGTTTTGTCGAACCGGGAGATCGTGTCGCGTATCCCGTGCCGACATATTCTCTGTACGATACCTTAGTCGAGATCCAGGATGGCAGTAAGGCGACGGTGAATTATGCGGCGGATTTTTCTCTTCCGCCTGAGCTGGCTGAGCAGAATGCGGCGCTCACTTTTGTCTGCAATCCAAACGCGCCCTCCGGTACCTTGCTAGCGTTGCCCGCCATTGAAAAGCTCGCGCGATCGTTACCGGGTATTCTGGCGATCGATGAAGCTTACATCGATTTTGCCGCCAGCGAGGGGGCGTCGGCAATTCCGTTGATTCATCAGCTTCCGAACCTAATTGTCTTGCGGACTTTCTCCAAATCTTTTTCACTGGCCGGCATGCGCGTTGGGCTGGCTTTTGCGGAAGAGGAAATGATTGCCGGCATGATGAAAGTCAAAGATTCCTACAATGTGAATCGCCTGAGCCTCCTCGCGGCAACCGCCGCCCTCGAGGATCTGCCCTGGATGAGGCGCAATACAGAGCGGATTCAACGCAGCCGCAGGAAACTGACGGCTGGTCTCGGCCGTCTCGGCTATCGAGTCTATCCGTCTCAGGCGAACTTTGTCTTGGCTAGGAAACAGGGCGAAAACGTGAGGAACATTTACGAAGAGCTCAAGCGGCGTAAAATTTTGGTGCGCTATTTCGACTTTCCGGGTCTGCAAGACTGTCTTCGTATCACGGTGGGCACACCATCGGAAATAAAAATCCTACTGAAAGAATTGGCTGCATTAACTCAATAGGCCCGATCAGTGCGCCAATCGCGCGGGAGGTAAGCCATGCCGATCAAAATCACAGAGCTTGATCATATCGTCCTGAATGTTAGCGACATCCACCGCTCGCTCGATTTTTACACGAGGGTTTTGGGATTGAGCGGCGAACGAGTGGAAGCATTCAAAGCGAGAAAGGTCGGGTTTCCGTCGGTTCGCATCAATGAACAAACTATCGTCGATCTTTTTCCGGTGAAACGCGTAACTCCGGTTGATGGGGAAAAGAACAACGGCAATCTAAACCATTTTTGCCTGGTCGTGAGCGCGGCTGATTTTCCCGCCGCCATCGATTGCCTGCGGGAGAATCAAATTGCGATTCGTGAAGGTCCGATCTCCCGCTGAGGCGCCCAAGGACAAGCGACGTCGGTCTATTTTCTTGATCCCGACGGCAACGAGATCGAGATCCGTTGCTATTAAGTCGTGGCTGCTATGCAGCCGCGATTCGCTCTACTTTCACTTTGACAATCCGTCTCCCTTCCATGTCGACAATGGTCAGCTTATAGCCGTTGTCCTCGACCCATTCGCCGCCGCGCGGAATGCGTTTCAGCCGCGCCAGCATAAAACCCGCCAGCGTATGGTAATCGGGCGATTCCTCAAACGGCAAATCGAAATCAGCTTTGAGATCCTTCAGCAAAGCCGAGCCCTGAATGACCATCGAGCCGTCCGGTAAGCGTTCTACCGGGCCGATTTCCTCACGATCATATTCATCGCGAATCTCGCCGACGATTTCCTCGACTAGGTCTTCGAGAGTGGCGAGCCCTTCGACTTCGCCGAACTCATTGACCACCAAAGCCATGGCGAGACGACGCCGTTGCATTTGTTTCAGCAGTTCGCTGACCGGGAGGGTGCTTGGCACAAAATAAGCCGGATGGAGATGATCGCGAATCGAGAATTCGCTTTTCTCCTGAAAGGCTTTGAAGACATCCTTGTTGTAAAGAATGCCGATCATCTTGTCCAACTCGCCTTCGTAAACCGGTATGCGCGAAAAGCCGCTTTCGACAAAACTCTTTGCCACTTCGGCGAAGGAAGCGTGGACTTCCAGGGCATGAATCTCAGTGCGCGGGACCATCACCGCTTTCGCCGGAGTGTCGGTGAACTCAAAGACGCTATGGATCAATTGCTCTTCGGTCTCGTTGAAGATACCCTTCGCGGCGCCTTCGCGGATCAACGATTTCACCTCATCGACGGAAATAAAGCTGGCGCTTTCGTTCTCGCCGCCGCCAAAGAGCCTGAGCACGACATTGCTCGATGCGGTCAGAGCCTTAACGAAAATAGCGCTGATCCTGGCGACAAAATCGATCGGACGAGCGACAAAACAAGCGATTTGCTCCGAGTATCTGAGCGCAAGCGACTTGGGCACCAACTCACCAAGAACGAGCGACAAATACGATATCGGCAGGACTACGATGAGAAGCGCAATGGCCTCGGCCCATCGCGCCGTGAAAGAAAATGGCAATGCGGCAATCCTGGGTTTCAGATAGCCGCTCGCCGCCGCGCCGCCGATGGCCGAAGCGAAAGTGCTGATCACCGTGACGCCGATCTGCACGGTGGCCAAGAAGCGATCAGGATCCGCCTTGAGACGCGCGACCACGGCAGCCGATCGGACGCCGCGCTCGAGCAGGGCATCGATGCGGCTTTTCCGCATGGCGATCATGGCGATTTCGGAAGCCGCGAAAAATCCATTGGCGAGGATCAGGAAAAAAATCAAGATCGGTTCGAGCCAAATGTAATCTGTCGTCATGTCAATGTCTCCCGGTCTTTGCCGCTGGCAGGATCGGCAAAAGCGCTGGCACTGTGGGCGGATTTAGCAATGGAATTGGCGGCAGGACGCCATGGTTAGAGGCAGGATCGGCGATCAGCTTGCTCAAGATTCTAGCGCCACGACGGCAAAAGGCAAGGGACGGTTTACCGTACAGATCCTTTCGCGTAGGATACCCCTCGGCATGGCGGAGAAGCACAACGCAACAACCTCCATCCAGGGAACCGTCGGGCGCATTACCTATCAACATCCAGAAACACACTACACGGTGGCGCGCCTGGACGAACAAGCCGCGGGCGCAATCACTATTGTCGGGACGGTTTTTCCCGTTTCCGAAGGCGAAGAGATTAAAGTGACGGG
>JBIOXP010000294.1:0-4182 GCA_044869705.1 Binatia bacterium
GGATGCAAGGAAGCCAAGACGCTCGAACAGGGCAAACGCTACACAGCGACCATGGTCGAGAAAGTCGGACCCTTCAAGGTCGAATTTCCGACTAACATCGAGGTGCTCGAGCGCGAGGAGATGTCGCGCATCAAAGCTCAGGCATCGGGTGCCGACAATAAGATCGGCAGCCGAATGAAGATCGACCTCGACGTAAATCTGCGGGACCAAGGCGACAAAACCATTCTCGGGTTTGTTGCCGGCGTGGATATCTTAGGTAAGTTGGCGGCTTTGGGACACGGGATTATCAAGCGCAAAGCGGATCAAGTTTTAGACGAATTTGCCCAGGCGGTAAAGAAGCAGTTGGAAGGGGATTCATAGAATGCTCAGAAGGTTTCGCTTGGAAGAGCCGGAACGCGTGTCGGAGGTTTCTGAGCTGCTCGGCCGCTTCGGTGATAGCGCAAAAATCTACGCCGGCGGAACAGAGCTGCTGCTGGCGATGAAAGAAGGATTGGTTCAGTACGAGCGGCTAATCAACGTGAAAAACCTCAAGTGCAAGGACATCACTCTGGAAAATGACGCGCTCTCGATCGGCGCGTTATCCACGCATCGCGAAATTGAGACATCACAATCGATCAGAGACAAATTGCCGGCGCTGGCGAAGCTCGAGCATAACGTCGCGAATGTGCGCGTGCGCCAAGTGGGCACGCTCGGCGGAAATGTTTGCTTTGCCGAACCTCATGCAGATCCGGGAACATTGCTGATCGCGCTCGGCGCTAAAATGATTGCCGAAAAATCATCCTCTCAAAGAGAAATAGATGCGGAAGCGTTTTTTGTCGATGCCTTTGAAACAGCGCTTGAACCAGACGAAGTCTTGACGAAGATTGTCATACCCTTTCCCGGCGCGACCGGGCGTAGTGCCTACCTCAAATTCGGTTATCTCGAGCGGCCGAGCGTCGGCGTCGGCTTGGCCTTCAATTTAAATGGGCAGATCAGTTCAATGCGGATCGCGGTGGGCTGTGCCGGACCGGCGCCGCGCAGAGTCCCGGAGGCTGAAGCACTGCTCGAAGGAAAAAGCAGAGAGGAGGCGGAGCGCAATCTGGTCCAGGCAGGCGCACTGGCCGGCCAGGCAGCTGAGGCGATCACCGACTTGCACGGGTCCCAGGACTATAAAGAACACATCGTTGGAGTTCTTTTGAAGCGGGCTTTTCTGAGCGCGCTCGGCTGAGGCGGGGGATCGAAGAGGAAAATTCATGGCGAAACCAATGAGCAGAGTATCCGAAGCACAGTTGATCCCAATCTCTTTTACTCTGAACGGCCGATTGCAGGAAATTGAGGTCGAACCGCACGAACTATTGCTCGATGTAGTGCGTGAGCGGCTGGGACTCACGGGTGCGAAGCGGTCGTGTGACGTGCAAGTTTGCGGCGCCTGTACCTTGCTCGTCGATGGCCGACCGGTGAGCGCGTGCACGACTTTGGCATTCGAAGTTCGTGGCCGTTCAGTTCTGACGATCGAGGGGCTGGCGGAAAATGG
The DNA here is from genome assembly GCA_044869705.1 of Binatia bacterium. Lineage (GTDB taxonomy): Bacteria > Desulfobacterota > Binatia > UBA9968 > UBA9968 > DP-20. The sequence continues at coordinate 1,514 of JBIOXP010000294.1, forward strand.
CAAGCTCCATCCCTTGCAACAAGCCTTCATAGAACATGGCGGGTTTCAGTGTGGCTTTTGTACGCCGGGGATGATCCTGGCAGCCAAGGCCCTCTTGGACGAAAACCCAGATCCCAGCGAAGCGGAACTCAAGCATTTCATGCACGGCAATATTTGCCGCTGTACCGGTTATAAAAAGATCATCGAATCTATCATGGCAGCGGCGAAGACGATGAGATCCAGCGGACAAATTTCAAACAGTTAGAACCGTTCAAACCGTTCAAGATGTTTCGGACGCTGATCAGACGGTTGAACGTTTTGAACGACTTGAACGGCGGGACTTCAATCTTCGATGCCGTATTCCTGCCAGCGGCTCGCCACCAAATCCAGGTGCTCTTTGGGCGGTAGAGAAATCGCGGGGTACTTGTGTTTTCTGGTCGCGTCGATGCCGATGCGTGACCCAACGTACCGGCTGGGATGATGCTGTAATACATCCGCAGGAGCTTGCGACGGATCGAGCCCGACAGCTTGAACATCGCGCTCGATGTAAATATCCCTTTCCGGCCGAACGTGCCAGCTAAGCGCCCAGTCGACGGAAAAATCATCCCATACATCGATATCATCATCGACGATGACGGTGATTTTGCCAAACCCTGTTCGTTGCGACCAAGCACCGTACATGAGCTGTCGCACTTGTCCGTCGAACTGCTTTTTCAGCGAAATAACCAGATATGCGCCTGCTCCGCCTGCTTCCTTCAATCGTAAATCCCGGATCGGGATGCGGAGAGTATCTTTTAAATGCTTGAACAGCGGCCATTCGCGCCCGACACCGCGAATGCAACTAGATTCCGACGGCGGCATTTGGCTAATGAACGCTTGGTAAAGCGGTTTGTTTCGAAAGGTCATGCATTTGATATTAAAAAAGGGCTCATTGCCAGCAGGTCCCATATAGCCGGTATACTCGCCAAACGGTCCCTCCGGCTCGACCGCATTCGGGGGAATTTCGCCTTCCAGAACAATCTCAGCGGTTGCCGGTACCTCCAAGGGGACGGTCTCGCAGGGCACGAGATCGACGGGTTCACCGCGTAATGCACCGGCCACGGCAAACTCATCCAACGCCTCGGACATTTTCGATACCGATACATAACCAATGGATGGATCAGCGCCAATCACGACCGCGAGCGGCGTCGGTTTGTTCTGCGCGTTATTCTTGTAAAGATGCCAGGCCATGTCCTGGCGCTTGCCAATCAATAGGCCTGTTTTGTTGCGCCCCTTGACTTGCATGCGGTAGGTACCGACATTACGGACACCGGTCTCCGGGTCTTTAGTAATCAAGTAGGGCGAGGTGAAAAACGGCGCGGGATCTTCTCCAACGGTCCATGTGGGAACCGGCAATTTGGTAATATCCACGTCTTGGCCGTGCAGGATGTTTTCTTTACACGGAGCCGCTTTCACCATCCGCGGTGGAATCGGATTCTCCAACGCCTGATCCCACTTGCGGTTGATACCCTCTACGGTTTCCGTCTGCAGCCCGAGCGCGTAGATCTCCCTCGATGCGCCGAGCACGCCGGCGACAACCGGGATATTGAAACCCTTGACGTTTTCGAACATCAGCGCAGGGCGTTTCTGGGGTGGGATCTTTTTGAAAAGCTGACGACAGACCGCGGCAATTTCCCAGTCTTTGTCCACCTCTTTTCTGACCCGCTTGAGCTTGCCATGTTTCTCCAGGGTCGAAACATATTCCCTAAGATCTTGGTAGCCCATGACTCCTCCTAGACGCGCGGTAGAAAATTTCCGTATCGTAGATGGAAAATTTTTATATATCAACAATCATCGCTTAAAGCAGGTAAACCGATGGGCCGCGGTTAAAACGAGCGCGGTGGAGAAAGAGATTAGGTGGCGCGAATTTCGGCGCGCATAAAGATGATGTACGAGATCCCGAAACAGACGGCGACGAGGGCAAACATTGTCGTCAGATGCGGCCAGATCAGAGTCAGGCTCTGATTGAGAGCCAGCGGTGTCGGTAAGATACCCTCTGCCTGGCTTTGTAGCGCCATACCGAAAACCCGCGCCGCAGGATTCAGGAGTATGCCGACACTTTCGGAAAAGAGCGTGCTCGGAGAAATTCGATCGATGACGTTTTCGACGTCGGATCGCCGCGCGAGCGCTTCGGGTGTCGTTGCATCCGGGACGATCATTCCGGAAATTGCCGAGCTGAACACCGAAACAAACAGAGTCAAAAACAACCAGACCGCGATCGATGCCAAGGCCGCAGTCACGGTTTTCTGAAACACCAGTGAAAAAAGCATCGCCAACGCGAGCCAAAAGCCGACGTAGAAAATTCCCACCATAGTAAAAATTAGCATGCGCCAGATCTCTTCGCCGTTGGGCGCAAATCCCAAGAGCGTGATGCCGAGGCCTATCACCAGCAGCAAAATGGAGCCCCATAACACCGCAACGGTCGTCAACCCGGCCAGGAATTTGCCATTGATCAAGCTATCCCGGTAGATCGGCTGCGACAGCACGCGGCTCAGTGTGCCGCGGGCGTACTCGCCGCTGATCGAGTCGAACCCCAAGGTGATGCCCACCAACGGGCCGAAAAAGCCCAAGAATGTCGCGAGAGAGAAAAGCGTCTCGCCGCTCGAAGTTAAAAGTAGTAGAAACGCGTACTGCGGCGGGATCGTATCGGT
>JBIOXP010000295.1:0-3199 GCA_044869705.1 Binatia bacterium
CAATAACCCGAGCACCACTCCGTTGTCGTTGACGATGACGCATTCCTCCCAGCCGCCTTGTTCCGCGCGACGACGTACTTCCGCAATGTTGTCCAGAGGACCACACAGAGCGACATCTTTGATCGCGCAACGACCGGCGGTGCGGGTGGTGGCGAGCGATCCTTCGAACGGTAAATCGAAAGCGAGCCAGTCTTGTTTCCCGGCTAGGTAAACGCAGATCTTCTCCCAGCCAAAACTTTCGAGCCGCGCCGCGGCCCGCCGGCTCATGTCTCACTGATAGTCATAGCAATACAAAATCACCATACGATCGCGGATCAACGCCGAGGCGCTCTCGCGATTGAGTTTGGCCAGCGGAAGATTAATCGCGCCGGCAATGTGCGCATGCTCGTATTCTTTTGCGCCAAGCACCTCGATGACCTGAGCGCCGTTATGTGCAAGTGTTGGCAACTCATCCCGATTGATAGGTTCAGCCATGCGTTCTGTCCTTCGGAAAATTTATGAAGCCAAGGGCGCAAGACGCGTACCACTAAGCTTTTTCACATGAGCATATCTAACAAACGCTTCGCCATTTCATATTGTCGTGACGCCTTCGCGGACGTATGAAGAACGTTTTGCTGTCGAGCGAAGTATAAGCCGACCGCGCAGAATCACATTGTCGCGGGCGCAAAAAGCCAAGCCAACGGGAACCGGATCGGTCAAAATTTGGGGGATAAAAGCTCGCTCACCATTGTTATGATGCAAATAATCAGACCGTAAAAGGCGAACGTCGGAAAATCAGACAATAACAGCAGGAATACTATTGAGAATGCACTGAGGGTAAGAATTACAGGATCAGAAACTGCAGCCATGCTGAATCGGGACGGCGACGGCGTATTTACAGCAATATTGTCGGGCCGGATAGCGGGCGCGTTTCGGCGCTGTATCGTTTGCAACTTCCAAAATCGACTCCAGCAATTGCGGCACCGGAACGGGCGGATGTAGAAAAACGCGCTTAGGACTTTTTCCCGAGTAGTTTTGCGCCGGGAAAATCGAATCTCGCGGCTGTAACAAATCGGACAGGTTTTGCGGAAGAAGCTGAACAGACTTCGGAGTCTCATTGTCTGCCCTCGAGCTTACGAAGCAACGATAGGCGCAACATTATCGTTGCGTCAAGAGGGTAAGAAGATAGCAGATCGCCAAGCGACGGAACTTGTTAACTCAAGGTCGATGCGTTTGTGATTTGACAACTGCCGAGCGCGCGCTCCGTGTTTATCTCCGTTCGCAAAGCTGTCGCGCATGGACAGCAGACGTGATTCCGGTTGGGTTTTTTCTAGCAACTCGCAGCCAAATACCTACTCTTTTGAATTCTAGCATTGACCTCGTTCGGATGACGCAAATTTGCCTAGTGTTCCCGGCGCGTTGCGGGCAGCAGAAAAAAACGACTTTTGGCATGGCAGATGCGTTATTGAGAGAGCAGATCTCAAAAGAAAGGTGGTGAAATCGTGCGCCTAAGAACTATACCTTCGGCATTGTTCCTGATCTTTTTGTTCACCGGGAGTTTGATTTCCATTGCTTGCAACACGGTTCACGGCATGGGCCAAGATATCGAACGCGGCGGTGAAAAAACTCAGGATGCTGCGGATGCCGTCAAACGACGGATGTAAAGAACAGCAAAACGTTCATCGCGCCATAGGCGAATCCAACGGCTAACCTCAAGGAGGTCGCAATGGAACGAGTACAAAAATCCATTACTGTCGATTGCCCGTTGCAGACTGTCTATAACCAGTGGACGCAGTTCGAGGAGTTTCCCCGGTTTATGGAAGGCGTAAAGCGTGTGACTCAGCTCGATGACAAGCGGCTCCACTGGGAGGCGGAAATCGGCGGGAAGCGCAAAGAATGGAATGCAAGAATTACTGAACAGATTCCGGATCGGCGGATCGCGTGGCAGAGCGAAGGGGGAGAGAATACCTCCGGTGTTGTCAGCTTTGAGCCGGACGGAGCGAACGGGACATGCATCAATCTGGAACTCGTCTATGACCCGAAGGGTTTTGTCGAATCCGCCGGTGATGCAATGGGGGTAGTTTCTCATCGTATACAGAGTGATCTTGAGCGCTTCAAAGAATTTATCGAAGAGCGCAGGCGCGAAACCGGCGCCTGGCGCGGCACCATCGGCAATTCCGCTTGAAGCGGTCACAGAAAATAGCGATTCGAAGGAGGACAAAATGAAAACCAAAGCTGCAGTATTGACGGGTGTTTTGCTCATCAGCGGAAGTTTGGCGGTTCCGACGCCAGGGTTCACAGGCGGTGACAGAGACCATGGCAGAAGAGCCGAAAGGTCCGACCGACACGATCGTAACGACCGGGATAGACGCGACCTGCAGGGTACATGGTACATGAACGGGGACCGCGACAAACGAGCAGAGATAGATGGTAGCGGTCGCGACCTCCAGGCGAAAAATGAAAACGGACAGACCAGTCGATTAGAAGTGGATCGTCGCGGGAATGTGCATGCTATGGACTGGAACGTAACCGGGCATGTAAGAGGCGACAGAATCGAGTGGGATAACGGTACGACCTGGACGCGAGGGTGATCGGCAACCAACTTCCCTCGTTGTCATTGGAAACAAAGGGCGCTGGATATTCCAGCGCCCTTTTTCTTTGAATACTGTCCCCTCACCAACTGGGCTCCCGCCATGTCGTGGTTGCGCATCCTGAGGCACATGGATTCGGTGAGTAAATCGGAAAGCGAAGCGAAAATCACTAGCCGGATCAACAGTTCCCTAGTACTTCGCGCGACTGTTTCAGCGCCGATCGCTGAATGCTCGTGACCGGGTATTCGACGGCAACCACTAAACTCAAAGCGACATTAACCTGCTCGAGTTGTGCTCGCATCGCATCGGCGGCTCCGTTTTGTTGGCGACAATGCCAGATCAAATCGTCGCGCACGGCAACTAATTCGCGCTCTATTTGATCGATTTCTGCGAGGATCTCTCGCGGCTGAAGCGTCGCGGCGCGCTCGAGCTTTTCGGCGATTTGCCGGCACCGTTTTGTGAACAAATGCTGATCTTCCGATGACATCGGACTTCGCTCCTCCAGTGATCTGAAAATAATCTTCTGGCCGCCGGGCGGAGTCTTTGCCCGCATGAACCATGACCGAACGCAAAAAATAGCCGCCGATCAGGGTGGCTGCCGCAGCAAAAATCGACCACCGTCGAGACCG
>JBIOXP010000296.1:0-7215 GCA_044869705.1 Binatia bacterium
TATAGCCGATCTTGAAGCCTGCCTGACGAATGCGGATCGAATACTCAGTGTCTTCGCTGAAACCTGCCGCACCCGGGCCGAGACGAGAATCGAAAAATCCGATTTTCTCGAACACCGCTCGTTTGAATGACATGTTGGTGCCGGTCAAGCCGCGAATGGCAAGAATCTGATCGCCGTAGTCGATCAGCGGGATGTTGTATTCCCAAAGGCGGTTCGCCTCCGCTGGATTTCCGACGCCATCCCTGCCCGGGAGAATCCGGCCTTGGATCGCGGCGAATTGATTTTGCGCGTGTGCTTCGGCGTGCTTGGCTAGACAGTTCGAGTCAATCACGACATCATCATCGAGCACCATGAGAATTTCGCCTCGCGCAACCGATAAACCTCGATTAAGCGCGTTCGACTTTCCCGGGCGCGGCTCATCCAGGACGATCAGTCGGCCGCTCGCTGTCTGCTCACGTTGCGCATCGAGCCAGGGACGCGTTTCGTCCGTGGAGCCGTTATTCACTACGATGATTTCAGTTTGCGGAATCCCTCGGCGAGACGGCTCGGCAAGGCTCTCCAGTAAGAGCTTCAGGCTCCCAGCCCGATTTCGCGTTGGGATAATGACACTTAGAAGCGGCAGCAGCGATAAGCTTTCCAATGCTCGTTTGTATTAAGCCGTTAAATCCGAAGGCATCGCGCTGCGGCGGTTTTCGAGATCTTCAGGATCGCTCGATTCTATGCGTCTGGTGCTTTCCCGCCGTACTTTTTTCGCACGGTTTAACCGCCGTTACCAGAAGCGGCTTTGGCGCGATCCAAGCGATCCGATTGGCGCAAGATCTGTTCAATCCACCGACGCCTGATGCTTCGCTCCGCATAGCTGTTTCCAAGGTAATGTTTCAGCAATACGAGCTTGTCGGCTTGCCTTAAATAACGACCGAGGGTTCGATGCAGCTGGACCAGATTTTTGACTCGGCGCTTCTCGCTCAATCGGCGGTACTGCCTTACACCTTCCAAATCGAGAAGAAAAAAAGCGGTCGTCTGCTGCCTCCGAGCGGCCAAGATATTCGCATCCTTCAGGTCATTATGATAAATTGCGCGCCCGTGAAGCATTTGGAATAAGTCCCCCAAGCGCACCAAAAATTCCCGGCGCTGCTGTCGTCCTGCGACTCCGGGCAGGCACCGAAGATGATCGCGCCAATAGGCATCGACGGTCTTTCCACCGGTAACTTCTTCGGAAATGAAAAAGCTGTTTGCCAGCACACCCCAATAGCGCCGCTCAACAGCGCCAAGCGGAGCCACGCTCGGAATCTTCCAGCGGCGCAAAACCGTGGCGCCATGGAGTGCGCGGAGAGCGCCCGACATGACGAAAGGCGAGACCAGCCGATGGCGCAGAGAAAAGACATTGTAGCGTTTGATGTAAATTTGGTAGGGGATGACGCCGCCCACTCCGAGGGTAAGCCGTCCCACAGTTATTTTCTTCTGGTCCTTGATAATCTGGCATGCCGGATCCGCGAGTAGTCGATCTGAATCCGCCAGCCGATCCACGAGAGTCGAACCGACAAGCTTGCGCTCGATCCAGATGGATGTAGCCCCCCTCACCTCCCGGGTGAATTCAGGAAACACGAGCGGCTAATCTTCCTCCGCAGAGATCGAGGAGAATTGCATCAAATTCGCGGAAATGGTTTTCCCAGGAGTAAGTCTCGCCGATTCTGCGCGCCTGATGCTGTAACGCCGGATTCCGCGACTTATCCAGCAACGCCACCAGTTTGTCGCTAAGCTCGCGACCGTTTTCGGGCTGCTCGATTATTCCTTCGAGCAACTGACCGGCGAGGAGTTCCGCGGCACCAACATTGCGGCTCACCGCCACCGGCAACCCGCCCGCGAGAGCTTCCAGTACCACGTTTCCAAAGGCTTCCTGGACCGACGGCAACGCCAGCACATCCGCGGCGCCATAATAGCTTTCGATATTTCCTTGATGGCCGGCAAACCGCACTTTCCCCGGCGCTACGGAATTCGCCCAGGTGCGGTACCGATCGATCCTCGCATCGGTTCCGACGACCAAAAGATAACTCTCGGAAAGCTGCGGCGTACTCCAGACGCCGATCAATCTGTCCAGTCCCTTGCGGCGAAATCCATTACCGACAAACAGCACAAGAGGTGCGTCGAGTGGAATGTTCCACTCGCGCCGAACTGCGCATCGATGCTCAGAACGGTTGCTCGGATGAAACCGATGAGAGTCCACGCCATTGTACAGCACGGCGACTTTTTCCTGGGGAACGGGGTAATTCGCCAGGATATCGGTTTTGACGCTGTTCGAAACGGCGATGATCTTTTTCAATTGCGGAGAGCCGAACTGCCTCTTTTCCAGAGCGAGCAGGCTCTGATGATATGCACTGATCGATTGCCATGAGCGGCGGCCCATGCCGCCATCGGTTGCCATTCGCATTAAAAAACCGCGATGCGTGCCGCCGCCGCACCGTAACAAATCTGCGTCGAGCAAACGGCCGAAATTCACGATGAAATCGCAACCGGTTTGCCGCGTCGCCTTCTGGGCGCTCAACGCAAAACTCCATAGCCGAACTGTCCGACCAAGCGGCGCCGCGAGCACCCGATGGGCAACGATACCGGGAGGAACTGGTACGCCATACTGGCTGCAAAACAAATGCACCTGATGCCCAGCCGCGCGCAGACCGATGGCGGTCTCGAAGAGATCTCTTTCGGTGCCACCCTTCAGATCGAGGCGCTTATGAACCAGCGCGATTTTCATTCAATTCAGCTTACGATGTGACAACAATATTGTCGGACAGGGGCAAGACCGGATCAAGCAAATACCAGAAGGATCCGCCAATTTCGCCACGATCGTTTTCGGCGCGGATCACCCCGATAATCTTATCACTGTTAACGATCCATGCTGGTAACCGCTTCGGAAAAACGCATGAGCCGACGGAAATCTCCTCTCGGACCAACGCCATCGCATTGGTAACGGCGCTTGCGTGTCTGTTGTTCCAACCAGCGAACCAGTCGGCGCTCACGATTCGACAGCCGGTAACGTCCCAAATATCGGCAGAAAAAACGCATGCGATCTTGCAACGTAATCCCTGGGAGCGGCATGCGATTCAGTTGCACCAGATTTCGTTTCCAGCCACGCCCTCGCCACCAGCGTGGAAAGCGGCTCGTCCGGTCATTATCCATAAAGTAGAACTGCGGCTGTTCCCCGACTACAGCGACGAACAGATTATTAGCGATCAGGTCGCCGTGAACGAAACCGAGGCTATGAAATTGCCGCACCAGATCCGCTAAACGGACCAGTCCGTCGCGCTTGAGTCTTACATCGCCGCGCTCTTTGCGAGATTTTTCTCGATACCGCAAAAAAAGCGGCAGCGGTTGACCGGGAATTTTCGAGGTCAGAACGAATCCGGTTCGAAAAACTTTAAAATCGCGCAGTTCACCAACCGCAACGACGGTCGGAACAAGGAAGCCTGCCGCCGAGAGGGCAAGTCCTTGGTCCCAAAAGCGCCTGGGTTTGGATACCCTGAATAAATCTTTAAACGCATTGCCGATTCCATGGCGATGAAACAACTTGATAAAATAGCTCTGCTGTCCATCGGCTCCGCAAACATGAAAGGGGATGGTTTGCGGATGTTTCGAAGCCTCAACTTCGCGGACGCGAGCAATGACACATTCCTGGAGCTTTTGATTCCACCAGCCCGGCAATACCATTAGCTCCCACGGACCTGCGCGCCGGGGCTGATAATCAGAAGGCGTCAATATTGCTGACAACCTTCGCCTCGCCGCGCCGCAGAGCAACAGCAATTCTCTCGCTGATTTCTGCTGTAGTGATCGATTGCATGCAGATTCTACCGATACGACACCGTTTGCGGTTGCATGGGACACACGGCGCGCGACCTTGAATCACCAGATCGCTGTAGCCGTACGGGCCAGTTCGCTGCGGTCGAGTTGCACCCCAGAGTGATATTACCGGTGTTCCAACCGCTGACGCTATGTGCATCAATCCCGTGTCCGGACCGACGGCAAGCTTCGCACGTTCGATGATGCCGATCGCTTCACGAAGGCTCGTGCGCGCAACGAGATTCGTAACCGCGGTTCTAGTTTCTTTCACAGCCTCGTCCGCCAAATGTCTATCCGACGCTCCTCCCAGAAAAACCACGTCAAGACGATACTGATCGTGTAACAGATCCGCGCAACGGGCGATTTGCGTTGCAAACCAGCGCTTGCTTTGCCACCGCGTACCGACGAAAAGGACAGCAAAGGATCGTTTGATCAAAGAAATGTGATTTTTGACCGCCGCTCGTTCCGCGGCAGTAAGGCAAAAATTCCACTGCGGAGCCTCAAGCGGCACACCGAGATACTCGGCAAATTTAAAGTAATGCTCGATCTTGGGGATAGTCTCGTCGAATGCCTCGATGTGCAGAGTATTAAAAAACCAATTGAACTCCTTGGCATCGGCACGATTGAATCCGATGCGCCGTGGCGCGCCGGTCGCCCAACTGATCAAACCGCTTTTAAGAATGCGCTGTAAATCGAGCACAAGATCGAAATGCTGCTCGCGGATTTGTCTCACAAACGGAGCGAGCGCTCTCCAGCCACGCACCCGATCAAATAGGATGATCTGATCGATTGCAGGGTTATGTTCGAGCAACGGGCGCGACGCCGGCTCCACCGACCAGGCGATGTACGATCGCGGAAATCCCTTTCGCAGCAATGTAGCCAGTGGCAGTGCCCGGGTAACATCTCCAATCGAGCCATGCAGGACCAGTAAAATTCTTTTTGGATCGGAGCTACGAACCGGAAGCTGCATGATAATAGCTCACCAAACGGTCCCACGCCGCGGCTGTGAGAAATTTTCGCTCCGGATCGAGTTTGCGGGCCGAGCGCTTCAGGCGAGCGAGATTTTTTCTGGCGAATGGCGCCGGCAGCCTACCCAAAAAGACTTTAGCCTTATCAAAGTCGATAATGTACGCCGCAAAATCAGCTGCTTCAGCCCGAAGCAGAATGTTCTTCAGGTTCAGGTCCGCGTGGTAAACTCCTTCTCGGTGGAGCGCTGCAATGCTCTCGGCGACAGTCCGCAGAGCCCGCTCAAAACCCACGCGTTCTGCAAAGCCGCTTTTTAGAGCCGACCCAAGATCTTCTGCGTCAGGCAACTGCCGGGTGATCAACCAAGCGCGATAAAATGGCCCGAAAGGTCGGCTCACGCATGCCGCATAGACCTCGACGGTTCGTAAGCCGCGCCGGCGTAGCTCTTCGGTAATGCTCAATTCACGAAATGGCCGCGGCGGCCAAGTAAAAAACCAGTATCGCGTGATTCGACGGAACGCGCCGCCATGAAGATAGGGCCTGACAACCGCCGTGTGTCCATTGGCGAGACGCTGTGTTCGGATCGCGCCGCGACCGTAATAACGAGGCTCGCTATCGGATTTGTCCGCTTCAGCCGTGCAGAGCGAAAAATCGATGTTTGCGATCTGGTCGTGTCGGACCACCAGACGGTTGCCGTGCTGATCGACGATCCGAGAAAATCCCTCGGGAGAGACGCCCCATATTAGCTTCGCTCCCGGTTCCGGCGAGTCGACAAATCGGCCGTTTCGCGCGACTCTTTTCGCCTGGAAAGCTCGCGTTTTCAAACGGTGAGAAACTCCGGCTGGAAACTCTCGGGACGACGATTCAGCGGCTCGACACGGCTCAGCAGCTTCTCCGCGGCTTCGAGAACGGTTTGAGCCTCAATTTTTTCGATGCAGTGAGCGTGACCAAGAGGACAACGCCTACCGCCGTGCGTTCCGCAAGGACGGCACGAGAGGTTCTTGCCCACGACAATGGCTTTGTCGGTGTAAGGAAAAAACCCGAGCTCGGGCGTGGTCGCGCAAAATATCGCGACCGTAGGAATGTTTCGCGCCACCGCCACGTGCATCGGCCCGCTATCGTTCGTGATGAACAAAGCGCAACGGCTGATGGCTGCGGGCAATTCTCTTAGGCCAATGTGATCGACCAAATTGATCGCGCCGCCACCCGACCGGCTTTGTACCTCTTCGACAACCAGGGCATCCTCAGGCCCGCCAAAAAGCAAAATCGTACAATCGATGCGCTCGCCGAGCATACGGATCAGTTTCGCAAAACCTCCGATCGACCAGCGCTTCGTCGGCCACACTGAACCCGGACATACGCCTACGACTAGGGAATCTTCTGCCACCCCCAAGGCGCTGAGCTTTCGATGCACGGCTTCTTGCAGTACTGCGCTCACCGGCAGTTCGATTTCCCGTCTGCAATCCTCGACCGGTCGACCGAACGCTGTCAGCATTGACAGGTTACGCTCCACGTCGTGGCGGCTTGCGTCGCGATCAACACGCCGATGAAAAAGAAACCAGCCTTTGCTTTGCCGAAAACCGACGCGGCACGGGATGTCCGCCCAATACAACATGAGGGCGCTGCGCAGAGATTTGTGCGGCGTCAGCGCCACGGTGAAGCCCTGAGCTTTAAGAGCACTGGCTTTAGCACGCAATCCGGCGAAACCGCGATCGGCTTTTTTTTTATCGTCGACAATGATCTCGTCGATGCCTGGATGATCGCGCAAGAGCTCCCGGCTCGCGGGTTGGCATATCAGGGTCAGTTTCTTGACCGGAAATTGCCTCTTGATTTCATCGATCAAAGGCAACGTCAAAACCGTATCGCCCAGAAAGCTCGTCTGCAGCACCAATACGTTTTCCCAACTCGGGCCCATGAGCTACAAACGAATCGCCTCGTCGATGAGCATGATCGGAATATCGTCCTTGATGGGATACATCAGGCGGCACGTATCGCAAATGAGGCCGTCGCCGGTTTCGTTAAGGTGAATATCTCCTTTACACTTCGGGCAGGCAAGAATATCCAATAAGTCTTTGCTGATCGTCATGACAATTCTCCTCGGCTAAGACTATAGAGCAAATTCGCGCGAGCTGCGGTCAACTCTGAAAGGGCGTAAAGGCATCCCAGCCGCGGCGATAGCCTCTTTGGGACTGGCGCGGATCGCGATTGACAAATGGCCGGTGGTACATCGGATGTTTGAGGCTTCGGACCTCATGCTCGAGGATGAACTTGTGGCTCTGATCCTGCGGATCGAGCATGTCTTTAAAACGAAACTGATGATTGCGCACGTCTTCCGAGATCAATCCGCGACTCTTCAAGTAGGCATAGGGCGCGGAAAAATTTGCCACGTAAATGGCGACATGATGTCCATCGTAGGGC
>JBIOXP010000297.1:0-3994 GCA_044869705.1 Binatia bacterium
AGTTTAGACACAAGCTCTTCGCGGTAGCCAGCCTCGAACGCTTTGAGCCAAATCGGGCCGTGCTCCGATTCGGGAAAATGCTCGAGCCATTCGATGATCGTAAATAAATGATCGCTGGGAGTTTTCACTAGCACCGCCGGATCGATCTGGAGCGCTTGCGCCAAGGCAACCAGCTTCCACGCGGCGGCTACGTGAGCGCGATCGACGGCGCGTCCGCTCCCGGCAATCGCGGCAAGCTCTTTTCGCTGCCGCATTTCGGCCGAGATGACGGCCACATTGCCATCGATGCCGAGCCGTTCGCGGCAGGCTTGCTGTACAAGTTCACGCTCGTACCACAAGCGCACCGCGAGATATTGCGCCAGGTCGGCAGGGTAGGCGAGTTGCCACTCGTATTCATTTTGATCGGCGCGCCACTTGATAAAGCCGGCCCAACCCGAAAGCGCGGCGAGATGAAGCGAAAGATATTCCTGCCAATTTTCCCGATTGATTCCGATGGCGGTGAGACTCTCGATGAGAGAAGCTTCGGGATTTGCCGGCAAGCGGGCGAGTTTCTGACGATGATTGCGGATACCGCAGGGTGACCATTCCTGGCCGGCGAGAAATCTCCAGGCGCCGTAAAAACCCATTTCCCGCGCCGGCATCGGCCATGCGGCATGGCCTTCGTCCAAAAAAGCCTCGCACCATTTGACCAGCTCGCGGTTGATCGTCTCACCAACTTCGGTGCCCAGCACACGATCACACCATGCGGAGACCGGCTCTATGTTTTCGAGAGTTCCATCTTCTGACGCGCTAACGCGAGATTGTCCCGGCTTCGAGTCCGCGAGCAGACGATCCGCAATGGTCGAAATGAGTGCGCCGTATGAGTGCAACGCGACAGACCCGGCGAGCGTTTCTGCGGGTGGCGCGGCGATTCCCTGCAGCAGATGAATCCGTTGCACATCGAAACGGCTGACGGTCTGAGTTCCGACGGCGATCTGTTCGTTCCCGGCATGTGCTCTCAAGACGTCATCGAGGTGATCGCTCGAAATCCTGCCGCTCTGAAAATAGTCGCGAAACGTCTGATTGGATAAATAGGGCTGCGCGCCGAGCATGCGCTCGCCTCTGCGCAGCGCTTTTTCGAAGTGGAGCTCTTCCAGACCGTGCAGCGGGTTATGATGGACGAACGTGCGGATCGGCCAATAATAGGCGATGATTTCACTCGCCAAACGGATCAGAGCTCTGAGCTCCATCCGCTGGGTTTCACTAATCGAGCCGATCATTTCTGCCACGACGACATCTCGCCGGCGATCGTTCGGACCTTTTCGAATTGTTGGGACTCGAGCCAGCTTCCTCGGATTCCGACGAATGCCAGAATCAGCAGCAAGACCGCGAAGCACGCCAGCTCAACCGCGTGCAAATCTCGATAACTCGGTCCGGCTTGATGGCGACCGAAAAGAAGTCGCTGCATCATTCTGAACAGGTACCACGACGCGAGAAACCAGCAGAACAGGATTACGGCGAGCCCGATCATATCGGCAACCGCGGCGTGAAGCAGAATCTCGGCAACCGTTGAAGAGACTGCAAACGGAGGCAACCCAACCGCTCCCATGATCAGCAGAGCGACAACCGTGGCCAGGCGAGGCATCGGCCGCGCCAGCCCATGCATTCGGTCCAGCGTAAGATCGCCACAGACGAGCTGGGCGCGCTTGCAGGCGAGCAGCAGCCCTGCGATGAGCAGGCTTACCGTCGCGCTGTAAACGATCGTGTGAGTGTCCAAGGCTGCGGTTCCGGCGAGATGCCACCATGCCACCGAAAGAGCCGCGGACCCGGCATAGGCCAAAACGTGGGTCATGCGGTTTTGCCCCAGAGCTTGCAAGGAACTATACACGGCGCCAAAGAGAGCGAGGGGAATGCCAGCGGAGAGAAGTGCAGTCGAAATTTGCGGTAATGCGGTGTTTAACGCGTACAACCCGGCAGCAGGAAGCAACAGAGCAAAGACAAAAGGGAGAAGCCCGGGCGCGCGCGTGAGGGCGGCGATGTAAACGCCGTGAAAGGGAAAAAGCGGCAACAACAGAACCGCTACGAGGATCAGAACCAACTGCGCCGGCGCCATTTTTGGCGGACGTCCCGCGAGGAAGAACGAAACCACGAGTGCGATGCCGCCGACGATCCAAGGAAAAGCCTGGTTTGCGCCGAGACGACTCACCGCGGTTCGGAGAAAACCGCCGATCCGCGTCGACAGAGTGTCGAGATAGAGGCGATTGAGAAAAAATAAATAGAGCCGAAGGTGCAGTGTGTGGATCCACCCCGGCGCCCATACTTTTTGTCCGTGGCTCCGCGCATAAATCAAGTACCAGCCGAAAACAATGATCAGCGCGAATCCCAAGATGAGAAGATCAAATGCCGGCGCGGGCAAAGCGCCTGCCCGGAAATGGGCAGTGACCTGACCCGGGGCCGGAAATAGAAAATGCGAAAAATTTTCGGCCGCCAGCAGATAGGTCACGAGGACGACGAGTAGAACTCCGAGCATGCTGGCCGCGACCTTCCACGAAGCCACGGCGCGCAATCGGTAAAGCGTCAGTATCGCCTGAGATGAGGTGGCCCAGCCGAAGAAAAGAAAAATTGCCGCGCCTTGCGAATCTCGCAGCGGAATATCGACGATTCCATGCGCGGCCAAGACGATGATCAGCGGCAGAATCAAGGTCGTTGCGAATCCGGTGAGCCAGGTAAGACTGGAAAACTCATCGGTTGCCGGGCTTTGTCTATTTGGCGGCAGTCTCGGCTCCTGGCGCGCGGCATGGATGACGTAGCCGCAGTTCAAAAAAATCGTTCCTTTGAAAATTCCGTGCGCGATCAAATGAAAAATTGCCAGGCCGTACGCTCCCACGCCGCATTCCATGATCATGAAACCCATCTGCCCGATGGTCGAATAACCCAGCGTTTTTTTGATATCGTTCTGGACCTGCATCATGGAGGAACCGAGAACTGTCGTGAGCAATCCGACGACAAAAACGATGTGAAGCGTGAGCGGGCTCAAGTCGAAAAGCGGCGCCAAACGGGCGAGGAGAAAGCCGCCGGCATTGATGATTCCCGCATGCAGGAGAGCATGGACCGGCGTTGGTGCGTAGAGCGAGTCCGGCAACCACATATGCAATGGAATTTGCGCCGATTTCGCCATAGCGCCAATGAAAATCAGTAAAGTGACAATCGTGCTCGAGCGTATCGTTACGCCGCCGCGCCAGAAGGATATGAGAGGATCCGCCGATGCGGCGCGGTTGAAGAGTTCTTGCAAATCCAGAGTTCCAAACCAGGCATAGACGAGGACGACTGCGGCCAGGAAAGCGGTATCGCCGAAACGTTGCATGATGAATGTTCGAAACGCACCCCTCACGGTCGGCGGATGCTGATAGTTGTGGGAAAGGTTCGGCAGCAGCCAGCTCAATAGCTGCCAAAACATGAGCAGCATCAGAAGATTTCCGCTCGTTACCATGCCGAAAAGTGAAAAGGTCGTGAAAGCGAGCAAGCTGTGAAAGCGCGCGTAACCGGCTTCTTGTTGCATGTAGCGGATCGAAAAGAGGTGGATCAGGATGCTGATCGCGGCGATATGCATGAGCATCACGGCTGAAAGCCGGTCAAGAAAGAACGCGAACGGCACGTTGCTCATCGACCACGGCGAATTCACGATTCGAGGGCCGCCGGTGATGATTTCGATAAACAGCAACACGGAGACGAAGAATGCCAGAACTTCAGCGGCGACGCCGAGATTGGCGAGGTTGACATTAGCGCGGGTTCCAAGCAGTCCGACGACGATGCCTGCCAGCAGCGGCGCGAGAAGTAGGATGAGCAAATAATAAGGCAGCATTATTTCGGGAGAGGTTTTCCGCGCGGGTAGTGCAATCGGTTTCCGCGTTCGCCCATATCGTTCCTGATAGTCGCCGAGCCAAAAAAAAGCCGGCCCTTTTCACGAGTCGGCAATCGCTGTCGATCCGCCCTCTGACGGCTGCGTTCGGCAGAG
>JBIOXP010000298.1:0-5149 GCA_044869705.1 Binatia bacterium
AAGCAGAGAAGAGTGATCGGTGTGCATATAATGCGCAGAAAACGTGTGCAGCCGCACCCTTCGAGCGATCGCGGTCCGCCGCGCTGCTATCTCTCGAAATGGCATGAACCTGCCATGGAGACGACAAACACTGAGTAAGAAGGCCGGTGCAGACAGATTTGAAACGATTTACCTACCGGAAATTCTAGCTCGGCACATTTACTGCACCACGACGCATTATTTGGCTTCTCCCGGCCGCAGCCGGGTGCTCTATCGGAGGTTTGCGTTTATGAAAAAAAAATTATTTTGGGCCGTTTTTGTCATCGCGTTGGCCGGTCCGGCCGTGATGTACTTCTGGATGGTAAGTGAAACGCCCCAGCCGCAAAAAAAAGCAAGATCGCCGGTTGCTCCGGCAAAACCGGCCATTCGGTATCCCATTGAACCGGAAAAAGATACGCAGCCGGCCGTTGGCGACGCCGATAGCTCGCTCGCCGATGCTTTGGCGAAACTACTCGGAGAATCTTTTGATAGGCTTTTCAATCGGCGGGAGATCGTGCGCCGAATTGTCGCCACGATCGACAATCTTCCTCGCGATAATATCCCGCTGCAATCGATTCCCGTAAAATCCGCGCCGGGATCTTTTCTCACAAGCGGCACCGGAGAAAATCTTGCTATAAGCCGCGAGAATGCCTCGCGGTATTTCAGCTATGTACGTTTGGCGGAGGCCGTCCCTGACGATACCCTGGTGCGCGTCTACAAACGCTTCTATCCGATTTTTCAAACTCAGTACGAGAATTTAGGATATCCGGACAAGTATTTTAATGATCGGCTCGTGGAGGTCATCGATCATTTGCTTGATACGCCGGATATACAAAGCCCCGCGCTGCTCACCCAACCAAACATTGTCTATCAATTCGCCGATCCGAAGCTGGAGAGGCTCTCGGCGGGACAAAAAATCATGTTGCGAATCGGCAGCGAGAACGCCGCCAAAATTAAAGCCAAGTTGCGCGCGATTCTGGCGGCGTTGGTATCAACTTCCTCGTGAGCCCTGCTCGCTCGGCCTCTCTTCTTCAGCCTGCAAATACGTCGGCGCCGTCCCGATTCGGAGTTATCGTTTCTTTTTACGTCTTCGGCGGCTTCGACGTGATTGGGTCACCCGGTGAACTGTAAAGATTTGATTTCCGTCTGAATTCGAA
This sequence comes from Binatia bacterium, assembly GCA_044869705.1. GTDB lineage: Bacteria > Desulfobacterota > Binatia > UBA9968 > UBA9968 > DP-20. Next base: position 1,176 of record JBIOXP010000298.1, read on the forward strand.
GCACTCTTCGACGAGCGAGCGGTCAAGGCAAAAGCCGTTAGTGCTGGGCGCTCGAACTATGCACCTTAGTTCCAGCTTAGCCGAAGCACGTGGCGACCACTCGGGTCGCCACGCCTGGCGAACGATCTCGCATGACCAAAGTTGAAGCCTGAGCAACTCTATCGGCTGCGTGATGCACCGCTGCCCTTCGCGTCACTGTTTTGATGCAGTTGAACACCAAGCTCGTCGGCGGTCTTGTTGTCCAGCGAGCCGGTGATCGGGAGATTATTATCTTTTTGAAACGATCGAATAGCTTCCTTGGTTTTGTCATCTAGAGTGCTGCTATTGCCGGCCTTGTAGCCCTTCTTCTCGAGCGCTTGCTGTACCCGACGAACATCCTGTTGTGAGAGCTTTAGCGATCCCGCGGGTTCGCTTCCCGGTGGGTGGCCAGTCGGCTCCTTGGTTACCTGCGATTTTGTCGCTGCGCCTGTTCCAACCTGTGACCAAGCCGGAGTTGCGATGAGTCCTATTGCAGCCGTAACGAACAAAGCACCTGAAAACGATTTAGCCTTCATATCTCGCTCCTTTCGTGATTTCCGAGCGAAGAGCGCAACGCACGTGCCAGGAATGATTTGTCGCTCTCCCGCCGAATGCCGCAACTTTTTCTAGCTAGATGCTCGCTAAATCCTTGGGTTGTTTCACTTCGGACTTGCCGCACGACCTGTAATTGGTCGCTCAGAATCACGTCGCCAATGAAACAGCAGGAGGAATACTTCGTCGTTGACGGGCATAGCCGACAAACGTGCATTTAGTTCACATCGGGTCAAATTTTTGACTTAATTGAGTCCCGCGACACTAATTTCGCCGCGAAGCGAGGTTCAGTCGCGTACGTAAGTCTCCACGGTTGCAGTACCGCCGGTGATCGCCTTTATGGTCATGCTTTGCCCATCCGGAGTAAAATCAAATTCCGTCGAACGACTGACACCGGCCGCTTCTTGTGGCGCGGTAAATGTCACGATCAGGGTGGAATCCTGAACGCGCCAAGTGCCTACAGCTTCAAGATCCCGACCCGAGAATTTTGCTACGAAAGTGCCATCCGGGTTGAATTCCACTGAATCGTGCTGACCGCACGTAACCACGCCCCCATCCGAGACTGAAATTTCCGCAGGGCACGGCTTCGATTCATTGCCAAAGCCAAGAGTCGTCTGATGCCATCGCCCAATGACGGGCGAGTTGATTATCGCGGGACGCGACGATGCGGCACATCCTGATGCGGCCAATGCCATCGTCAGGCCGAGCGCCACACGAATCTTTTTGAATTCAGCGGCGATCGTTGCTGAATCCTCGATTCGTGCCGCGGAAATAGCCGAAATGCGCACCATCACTAACAGTTAACGCAAGCGACAAGATTTGCCAACGGATCTGCCGGGAAATCCGCAAGACGGGATTGCGTGATCGCGAGCGTCAGCCGCTGCACAACGCAGACAGCTGCAACCTGAATAGAACAGACTCTTGCACCAAGAAATCACCAAGCTCACGAAGCGGGAAGGAAATCATCTTAAGGCGGGGGCGCATTTCTAATCCCTTCCGGTTCCTCGTAGCCTTCGTGTGCTCCGAGGAAAATCTGGGCTGGTATAGGGATCATGAGATAGCTATCGATGCGCAATAAGATTCAGAAGGTCATCCCAATGAGACAATTTTTTTTCGTACTGCTCGGTTGTGAGCCCGTGTTCCGGACGCCATTTTCTGAAGGGCTGGGTTTTCGTTGCGCTTCCGTAATAGAACTTTGCCAGGACGCTCTGGCCTGCCGGACTTAGTAAAAAATCCGCCATCAAAAGTGCCGCATGGGGGTGCGGCGGGTTCGCTGCGATCGCCGCGCTGCCCACGTTCGTGGGAACTAAATCCATGGGCACCCACTCCACGGGCGCTCCCTTCGAGGCCGCGAGCAAGGTATGGGTTTGAAAGATTGCGGGCGAAGCGATGATTTCTCCCGATTCGATCGTATGAACCAGCGCCGGCGCGCCGATCGAATAGAGCTTCGTATTTTGGCCCTTGAGAGTTTGAACGAACTCTTGCCCCCGGGTCTTGATCATTGCGCCAATCACTTTATCGCTGGTTTGGCCGATGCTGATTCCCATTTTGTCTTTGAGCGCTGGGTGCATCAGGCCCGAAAAGTCCTTCGGCACGGCTTCTTTCGGCAGCAGCTTCGTGTTGTAGGCAAAGCCGACATACGATTCCCGCGCCAAGGCCCAGTAAACCAGCCCTTTCGTGGCTTTCTCCTTTGCATCATCGGGGTATTTGTCGAGATAGAGAGAGTCGTAAGGCCGAATCAACTTCTCATCCCGGAGGAAAAGCAAGCTTCCTTCGGTCGTTTCGACAGTGTCCGCGATGTTATGGCCCGCTTTCGCCTCCTCCTCGAGCCGGACTACTAAATCAGCACCGGGCGCTCGAAAGGGCTCGACCTCGACACCCGCATACTTCTCCGAAAATGCTTTTGCGAGCTCCTTGTACGATGCGCCCGCTAGCGAGGTATACCACGTCACTTTTCCTTCTGTCTTGGCGCCAGCGTATAGGAGCGATTCGCGATCCGCTCCACGATATTTCGCAAGCTCGGCAACGGTAGTGGGCATTCGCTGCTGGGCGAATCCCTGCGCCCCCATTAGCCACAGGGCAGAAGCGATGATTGCAGTTTTCATAAAATCTCCTGTCATGCGCAGTGTCCTGGAACCCAAATTTTAATTAAGCCGTTCGGTGTTTGCCGTTATATTTTGACGAATTCCAGAGAATCGAAAGTCTATCTGCCATAGATGCTCTTCAGAAACTTCACCTGCTCTGGAGACATCTTCGCATCCTCTTCGTAATATCCCGCCCAGTATTTAACCCCGGGCTTTGGAATCCAGTAGGCGGGAACGTGATCGGACGGCACGTCGAGCCTGCGGCTCACATAGCCCATGCCTCCGCTAAACGCCGTCTGCCCTTCTTTGCCGAGAAGCCAGTTGAGAAACACTTTTGCCGCGGCCGGGTGCGGCGCCTGATTGATCAACATGGCGCTGCCGAAACCGGGCGTCAGATATGCGCCATAGTCTTTGAAATGAGGAACCACGCCGAATTTTAGACCCCGCTTCTCGAGCTGATACATGACGGTTCCCGGAGCGAAGTTAAGCGGGTATTTGCCTTGAGCTACCCATTCGATCTGGCGTCTCTGATCCCTGTCAATGGCGCCCGCCTGCGCGCGCAGCTTCTGATAAAAATCCTTGGCCTTCTCCGGGCCGAGAACATGCCAGAGCCAGCGAAAGACTCCGTTGCCGGTACCCGACGGGATTGGATCCTGGACGGCGATTTTTCCTTTCCACTTCGGATCCAAAACCTTGTATAGCTCATCCACCTCTTCGGCCTTCACCTGCGCCGGATTAAAGATCAGCGGGACGTTGTTTTGGGTCGAGAACACCAAATCCATGCGGGTGTCCCGATCCGAAAACTCGAGCCGGTTGTCGCGCCAGTTCTTAGGATTCGTGACTTCCGGTAGAATCAATGCCGGCTCGATCGGATCGAGCGCTTTCATGGGTTTGAAATAAGCATCGGCAGTGCTCGTGCCGCTGATGAGCACGTCAACGCTGTAGATGCCCGCGTCTCGCTCCGCCTTGATTTTGGTGGCCAATTCGCCGCCCCGGGCGCCGGAGAATTCAAGGCTGATATCAGGAAAAGCTTTGGCAAAGTTTTGCGTGAGCGCATCACGAATTCGATCGCCGGGCGGACCCAGCACAACGACGTTTCCTTCGGTTTTTGCCTGCGTCAACGCTGAATTCCATTTTTGCTGCCACCCTTGGTCGCTTTGCGCCTGTGCCGCGGATGCTTGAACGAAAAGCCACATGGCGGTGACCAAAAACACTCGCAGCGCCCGAACGATTGTCTTCATAACTCCTCCGATCGAGGTGATGTCGCCTTTATTGCTTGCTATTAAGAGCGCACCGTTGACCTGCGGAAACCCAGTAACC
>JBIOXP010000299.1:0-6716 GCA_044869705.1 Binatia bacterium
ACTGGGCGAAGTTCTTCGGCGGCGCGCTGCGCAAAAATTACCAAATCCCGGAAGAAAAGATCGTCTATTTCCGCATGCATGCCGAAGCTGATCTCGAAGAGCATGACGGCGTCATGGCGCATGCGGACGACTGGACGGTGCTAAAAAAGCTGCTCGAGGAGGGCAAGGCCGAGACCCGGCCGGGATTTAATCTCGAATATTGCCTGCGAACCGGCACGGCATATTTTGCCTGGTTCTTCGAGGGGGTCTACCAATACGTGAAAAAAGAAGGGTTGTACAAAGCTTAGCATGGCGGCAACCGATACTGCTCAAGAGCTTTCGCCGCGGCCGCTGATGCGAATCCTCGGCGATTTCGCCAACAGCCAGATCCTCGACGCGTCCATTGAATATGATTTTTTCACCCTGATTCATAACGGCATGCATTCCGCTGATGAAATCGCGCGAGCGGCGGGCACCGATCCACGCGCGACACGAATCGTGCTGGATAGCTTGCCGGCGTTAGGGCTGGCGCAAAAGCGCGATGGCGAATATTTTCTCACGCCGACCGCCGATGCCTTTCTGGTGAAGGACAAGCCATCGTACGTCGGCGACTTTCGCCATGTCGCGCTGGCTCTCTGGGACGGCATGGCGCATCTCAAGGAGTCGCTCAAAACCGGTAAGCCGCTGAGCCGTATGGATACCGGCGCCGAGCTCAAGGTCTGGGAAAAGCTCGTGCTCGGTATCATCGTAATCGCCGAGCCCGCCGCGCAAGCGCTCTGCGATGTTTTAAAGGTCGGGACTGAGGAAAAAGGCCTCAAGGTGCTCGATATCGCCGGAGGCTCGAGCATTTTCGGCATGACCATCCTGACCCGCGATTCGACCGCTGAAGTGACGCAACTTGACTGGCCGAATGTGAATGCGGTCGCGAAGAAAGTCAATCGAACGCGCGGGCTCGAAGGCAAAATCCGCTTCATCGACGGCGAGCATCAAACGGCGCCGATTGAAACGAATCACTACGATTTGGTGCTTGCCAGCAATTTTTGCCGTTTCGAATCACCGCAGGGGAATCAAAAGCTCTTCGCCAAGGCGCATGCGGCGCTCAAACCCGGCGGGATTTTTGTCGTCAATGACTTCGTCCCGAACGAAGAGCGGACGGAGCCCACCTTTGCTCTCCGATTTTCGGTCTACACGTTGACCCATACGCCCGAGGGCGAGTGTTGGACGCTATCTCAATATTCCGATTGGTTAAGGAGCGCGGGTTTCACTTCAATCGAAACCCACGGCGATATTCCCGGAACGCTACCGGGAACGACGCTGATTCTCGCAAAAAAAAGTTAATACAGTTTGGGGTCACGAAGAAGCCCTCGATACGGCCAGGCGGGCCTACTCGGGCAATCGGAGGTCTCGCTCACAAGCCTGTCGACTCGGAGCGATGAGGATCGCGGTTAATTGTGCCTTAATGTGTGGAACCAAAGGACGTAAAAAAGTGGTCTTTCCGTTGAGCCGAAATCCAGGAAGGGTCGCATGGCGTGCGCCCTAGCAGTTACGTCCGGTATCAACTTCGGACAACTTTTCACCGCATGAGACAAGACGCTCTTATCGGATGCGACGAATTTGCTTCAGGACACTAGAGTCGGCGGAACGTCCCCGACCGTTCAGATTATTTTTTTCCCGCCGCTCTCCCAACGGCTCAAGCCGCGGCCCTGCTCTGTGCGATTGGCAATGATGCGGCGCCACTTTTCATCGTCGGAGAGCAATTCATCCGGCTGATGCAGTGGGTGTGCGGTGATCTGCAGGCGATTGTTGTCGAGATCAAAGAAATACATACTGCGCTCGCCTTGCGGGCGTAAGCCGTCGTCGGCGCGCTTATCGCCTTGGGTTTTACCGCCGTAGCGCTCGATCAAAGTGACCATGGAGTCGAAGTCTTCGCGCGGGACGTTCAGCGCCATGTGACAACCGCGACCGTGTTTTTTACTACGGTCTGATAGTTCTTCTACTTCCAGCAGACCAACCATTTGTCCACTCTGCGTCGTAACCATCGTCTCTCGGTCGCAGGCGATCGCCACGCCGCTGCCCAAGGCTTCCGAATAAAACGTCAGGGACTTTTTAAGATTGACGGTTTCGAAAACCGTGTGGCTGATGCATTCGCGCAGTGGCTCGATCCGGCGAACGCATGCTTCCAAATGGTTCCCGTCGGGATCGTCAAAGTAGAGCGAGCGCACCACAGGCGCGTCAGACGGATGGTCAACCGCACCACGAAAAGCATGTCTGGCGCGGCGCAAGTTTTCCTCGATCTCGGCAAAACGGTCCGGCGAAACCCCGATGCCGATGCGCGGCGCTCGACTCGGCGATGGCGCCGCGCCGATGCCCGGCAGGTGAAGTCCAATAATGTTTTCACCCGCGAGCACGTAGACCTGGCGCGGGCTGCCGTCAGGATTGCGCCGCAGCGTCTTGAATTTTAGACCGAGGACGTCGACATAAAACGATTGATTCAGCGTGAGGTCGCGCACTGGAATGGCGATGTGATCGATAGCTTCGATGCCGTAACGAATTTCCGCGACCATTGAGTTACCTCCGGGAAAAAAATTCGTTCAACGGCAAACTACAAAAAAGCGTAGCGGCGCGTCAACAGATCCGGCGAAAAATTGCTCTTCCGGCACTAGGCTAGGAGCAGAGCTCCGGAAAGGTAAAGCGGCGTTTGCCCAGGCGGCGCGCGCCGTATTTTTCGATCACGACGGTGTCGCCGCAACGAATCGAATCGGGCGCGTCGTCGGGCATCGCACCCGGTTTCAGAACAAAAACATTGCCCTCCACCAGCGGCAGATCGAGATGCCGCGTGTAAGTCGCGCTGTTATGAATGTCTCTGGCGACCTCGCCAGTGACCTGTGGGCGGTCCTCGCCGAGACCGCGGCCGTGAAGCAGCATGCCTCTTGGCGTGTGACCGGAGTCGCGCACCAGTTTCTGATAGAGCAGCACGATGTCGCGGAAAGAAACGCCGGGACGCATAAAGTTGATGAGCTCGCCAAAAACTCGAACGCTCGCGTCGAAGGCTCGTTTCAGGTTCGGAGAAATTCTCCCAAGGCTCGCCGCCTGAACAGTTTGCGCAATATAGCCGCCGTACTTGGCTTCGAGCTCCGTGTTGATCATGTCGCCGGCCTGAAGCGCACGCTGCGGAGCTATGCGGCAAGCCCAGGGAACGCCAGCACCGGCGCCCCAATGCGTCATCGAGGGGTAATCGCCGCCGTTGGCGATGATCGTGTGCCAGATCGTCGCGACCATCTCAGTCTCCATGACGCCGGGTTTCGCCTTGGCGAGTAGCGTTAATACCACGCGGTCGAGTATTTCCGCGGCGCGTTCGATCCAGACAATTTCCTCAGTGCCTTTGACGGCGCGCGACTCCTGCAAGAGTTCCGTGGCATTCTCAAAACGCGCTCCGGGAAATGCGCGGCGAACCTTCTCGAAAATTCCCGCAACGACGGTTCCCTCCGGCGCACGCGGTAATCCGCTCAAACCACTGACGCCGATGCGGCCGCCGTCGAGTTGGAGTTCCTTCATGCGCTCGATAACAGGTTCGCCCCACGAGCGGCGGCTCGCGCGAATATCACTCAGCCAATCTTGAGCGATGTGCCACCACTCGATTTCATTACCGCCGCGGACAAACGCCGTGACCTCGCCAGATAGCGGAAACACCACCGCGACTTCTGTCTGATGGCCGCCGATGTGAGTCAGATAACGAGTGTCGGCTTGAAATTGATCCCAGTGGCTCTGATTGGGAAAACCGATGATGGCGTCAATTTGGTCACGGCGCATGAGCTCACGGACCCGGCACCAGCGGCGCTCACGCTCGGCGTGACTGAATCTTGGAAGGCCGAATCCACGCTCGCCGCTATTGATCATCGCGCAAATAGTTTAGGTATAAACTTTCCAGCGAATTTTGCCCTAGCATTGGTCCTACCCCGGTGTTAGACTCCGGCCGTGCCAACGAGCGATGTCGCCGCCGATTTGCTCTCGCAAAAACTCCCGCGCTAAATTCTCACCCGGGGCACGCTAATGCAATACTTAGCCATTTGCGAGGACGATCTCTTATTCCAGTTTATGCGCAATGTCGCTGCGGAGCAGCGCGAGGTGCGCTATCTGGTGCCGAACGAGAAAGTGGCCCGGGCGATCAAACGACGCGGCGGCAAGGCTCGGCACGGCGACCTCCTCAAGGAAGAAACCTACAAAAAAATCAAGCTTCAATACGTCGACCAGGCGATCGTGTTTCTGCGCGACGTCGAGCTGCAAGACCGCGTGTGTCGTCTGCTCCGTTCCCTCGACAAAATGGTCTCGATCGTCTCGCTCACTTCCGACGATAACGGCCATCACAAGGAGACCGCTGACCCACTGCTGCGCCATTTGCAGCTCTCCGACATCTTCGAAGAATTCTGCGCTTCGCAGCTTCTCGATACCTTGAACGTCAAGAAAGTTGAACGGATTCGCTCGCTCTTTTCCGACGGTAAGAAAATCCATATTCTCCTGCAACATGATCCAGATCCGGATGCCATCGGCAGCGCACTGGCGCTGCGCGAGTTGCTCGGACGAAACCGTCCGACCACGCCGTTCGTGACCTTCGGCGAAATCACGCGTCCGGAGAATCTTGCCATGATCCGACTGCTCGATATCCAGATCGACAAGATCTCCTACGAAGATCTTCATAAAGACGGCGCCCGCTTGGCGCTGGTCGACGTCCAGCCGCCGTATTTCCAACAACCCCTGGGGCGAGTCGACCTGGTGGTCGATCACCATCCCAAGCGGATCGCTTTCAAGGCGCGCTTTACTGACTTGCGCAGCGGCTACGGCGCCACGTCGACGATCTTCACCGAGTATTTGCGCGCTGCGGGAATGGAGCCGTCGCAGCGCCTTGCGACAGCCCTGGTTTATGGCATCAAGACCGATACGCTGTTTCTGGAGCGGGGCAGCAACCTGGCCGATTTGAGCGCGTTCAATTTTCTGTATCCGCTCGCGAACAAGGCCATGATCGCGCGGATCGAGAGACCGGCGCTGCCGCGCGAAGATCTCGAGGCGATGGGCCGCGCGTTGAGCCGGCTGCAAGTCGATAACGGCGTTGCGGTGATTCATCTGGGTGAAATCAATCGCGAAGACGTGATTCCGCAGTTGGCCGAATTCTGCCTACAGATCGAAGGCGTGGATTGGAGCGTGGTGTCCGGTCTGGTAAAAGACCGAGTGGTCATTTCGGTCCGCAATGTCGGCTACGTCAAGAGCGCCGGCGAGATTATGAAACGACTCTATGACGACATCGGCAGCGCGGGTGGGCACCGCGCCATGGCGAAAGCCGTGGTGCCGCTGGATCGGTTCAAACAAAGATTCGGCGAGGTCAGCGAAAAAGTTATTCGTGAGGCGATGCTGCCGATGATCGTCGATCGTGATCAGATCGAGCTCGAGTTGCATTAATTTCCGATGGCTCAGCGTCGACGCGCTGGGCTTTCTTGACATTTCCAGCTTATCAGGACTAAGGGTGAACTAATTTCATTCAAGGGGGTTTCTATGCCTAAGCTCCGCCATCTGGCGATTCGCACGGAAGACACAGGAAAACTCGCATCGTTTTACATGGACGTCTTCGAGATGCAGATGTTGCACAAGGATAAAAACGAGGGCGGCGCGATTTTCTTAACCGACGGCTATTTCAATCTCGCGATTTTACCCAATCACGAGCAGCAGGCGCCAAACGGACTTTATCATTTTGGCTTCGAGGTCGAGAGCGGCGAAAAGATCGTCGATCGAATGAAAAAAATCAATCCTAATAAGCTGCCCAAGGCTCGTCCGAACGGCCGACCCTATGCGGAAACCCGCGGCTCTGATCCCGACGGAAACTACTTCGATATCTCCGAGCACGGATTTCAGAACGTCGTGCCGCTGGGCGAAAAAAAAGAAAACTAGCCAAAGCGGTCTTCGGACATTCGCCGTCGCGAATGTGCGCTCGCTACGGATAATCGGCTCTCAATCTAACAAGATGGGGCAAGGCCGTGACGATGAAATGCCGGCGATATAGCGGTTCGGCGGGCCGCTTGCCCGCCATGGGTTTGGCAGCGGTCGGCCTCGCGCTCGCCCTGGCTACACCCCGGCCAATCGCCGCGCAAAGCAAATCCAATTTCGCTTCCAGTGTCACCAGCGAAAGCATGGCGGCCGTATGGGTGGCGCGCGACCGCGGCCTGTTCAAAAAATACGGGCTCGACGCGCAATTCATTCTCATGCCGCGAAATCCGCTCGCGGTGGCGGCGTTGTTGGCCGGTGAAATCGATACCGCGATCATCGGGCCGGGGCATCTCCTCAATGCCGGCCTGAGCGGCGCGGATCTCATCGGCATCGCCAACTTTCACTTAAAGCTCGACTATCGTCTAAACGCCCGGCCCGAAATCAAGAAAGCCGAAGATTTGCGCGGCAAGCGTATCGCGATCAGCGGTCCCGGATCGACTTCCCATTTGGTCTCGCTGCTCGCGCTGCAGGGTCTAAATCTTGATCCGGGGCAAGCGCATATTACATTTCTGACGATCTCCGGCACCGAGATAAACCGCCGCCTGGCGCTCGAAAGCGGCAGCATCGAAGCGACCACAATCAGAGGAGCGGTGGGCGATCTTTATAACGCAAAGGGCTATCCGGTCCTGTACAATCTCAAAAGCGCCGGGGTGACACTGCCGCAAAATACTTTGGTGACAACCCGGCGCACGGCGGCAAGCAAA
>JBIOXP010000300.1:0-4755 GCA_044869705.1 Binatia bacterium
TAATCCGTCCCTGCCGCTCGGATGTGCTCGCGCCAAGCGTTTCGGTGACCACCTGATCGAGCGTCGTTGCATCGCTGTCAATCCCGGCGGTCAATGGATAGCAGCCGAGCGTGCGGAATCGAATCATTCGCAGTTCCGGCTCTTCCCCGGGGTCCAGCGGCAAACGGTGATCGTCGACCATGATCCATTGGCCGTAGCGTTTGACCACCGGCCGTTTTGCCGCGAAATAGAGCGGTACGATGGGAATATTTTCCTGGCGGATGTATTGCCAGATGTCGGCTTCCGTCCAATTGGACAACGGAAAGACACGGACGGTTTCCCCGTCATTGATCCGCGTATTGTACAGATTCCAGAGCTCCGGGCGTTGCGCCTTGGGATCCCAACGATGACCGACAGCGCGAAACGAAAATATGCGTTCCTTGGCGCGCGATTGTTCTTCGTCGCGCCGCGCGCCGCCGAATATGAAATCGAAGCCGTGTAGATCGATCGCCTGCTTGAGTGCTTCGGTCTTCATCACATCGGTGTGATATGCCGAGCCGTGAGTGATGGGCCCGATGCCTTCGGCCATGCCACGCGGGTTCGTATAGGTGATGAGTTCAAAGCCGAGCTGCCGCGCCGTGCGGTCGCGAAATGCAATCATTTCGCGAAATTTCCAGCCGGTATCGATGTGCATCAATGGAAATGGAATGGGCGCGGGATAAAACGCCTTCTGCGCCAGGCGCAGCATGACCGACGAGTCCTTGCCGATCGAATAAAGCATGACCGGCTTGCGTCCGACGGCGGCTACCTCGCGGATTATTTCGATGGACTCGGATTCGAGCTCTGAGGGAGCCTCGTTGCTCATAATGATTTCCCGAAAATCATTTTCTAATAGCTTACCTTGCTCGAAAAAGTCTAGCGGAGCCGCCGCTGAAACGATTTCTGTTTCTCGGATGCTGCTGCTCGGGTGATTGTTACGACTTCGTGATTTGAGTTGAAGAGCAGAACCAAAATGACGTAGTTATCTAGAGCATGGGCAAAAATTCGCGCCACACAGGAGGTGAGCAATGCTAAAAACCCACGGGGTGCTACATTTCAGCTTGCCGGTTACTGATCTAGATCGCAGTCGTTATTTTTACGAGCAATTGCTCGGCATGAAAGTCATCGAACAATCGCCACGGATGGTGTTCCTACAGACCGGCGACGACTATCTGATTTTGGCAAAAGGGAACGAGGCGCTGAAATACGATTCGTCCAAGAGCACGCCGGTACATCATGCTTTCAAAATCGAACCCGAGGACTTCCAACCTTCGATCGAGTTTTTGCGCAAAAACGGCGTCGAGGTGTTTAATATCGAAAACCGAAACCAGGGAGTCTTCTGGGGACCGCAAGCCTATTTTCTTGATCCGGATGGAAACAAGCTGGAAATCTATGCCGGGCCGGGAGCTAAGCAGAGTTGAGGTGACTGGAAGATTCAGGGGCAGCGTCCGCTCTGCGGAGCATCGAAACGTGATTGCACAAGTTTCCGAAATAACCGTGACAGGAGCGTACTCACAGAAAGTACGCTCCTGCCGCGCCGGATGATAGGGATTATTGCTCGACTACGCTTTACTTACCGCGCGTCGCCGTCCATTTCGCCCCCCCGGCAGTGCCCTCGATGGAACTTCCGTTGACGTTTCCGTTGTATTGAGTGCTACCGGATGTGAATGTGATGTGACTGCCGTTGAGCTTGCCGTTAATTGGCGTGACCGTCGAGCCATTTTTCAGTGTGCCGGTAATGCTTTGAAAGCTTTGTTTGATCGTCAAATCGCCTTGGCCCGTTTTCCATGTGCCGTCTACTTTTGCCGGAACGATCCATAGGTGAGCGGTACACCAGTTGGTGCAGTTTTCGACTGTGCCGTCTTCATCGGGCTTCCAATCTTCCATATCGAAAGTGTTGGAGACGATCCGCGTGCCCGGCTTTAAATTCAATATTTTCGGGCGCAGTTTCATATTGATGCTGGGCAGCAAGAACATGGTGATCACCTGAGCCTGTGAAAAGTCGGTCTCGAAGAGATCCGCTTTCATGAAGCTCGCCTTGTCGCTCACGCCTTCTTTGGCGGCATTGCGCTTTGAGAGTTCCACCATCTCCGGGTTGTATTCGATGCCGAGGGCTTTCGTGCCACGCTTCGCCGCAGTGATCACTGTGCGTCCGTCGCCCGAACCCAAATCGATCAGGTAGTCCTTCGGCGTCAGTTTGGCCATATCGAGCATTTTGTCGACAAGCGCCTGAGGTGTCGGTACCCAGACCACATCTTTGCCGGCCTGGCCAACTTCCGGTTGATAGTCCTTCGCCGGCTGCGCTTGCGCGATAGCGACCGCGAGCAAGATAGAAAGTGCCGCCCAGAAAGTGTACGCAACATAACGTCGGTTCATAGATTCCTCCACAGATGAAATTCAAAACTGTTTATTTATAACAAGCCGACGAGGCAGACGGGAGAGCTGGGCAGAAAAACTCTACTGCACCTGTTATGCGCTGCTCCCTGGTCTGGCGCGCAATCGGCGAGTGCTTATTGGCCCGCACGCGTAGCGTTCCATTTGGCGCCGCCGGCGGTACCCTCGATCGTGCTGCCATTCACTCGGCCACTATAAACGATATTGCCGGCGGTGAACGAAAGCTGATCGCCATTGAGTTTGCCATCGAACGGGGTCACCGCATTGGCGGATTTGAGGGTTCCCGAAACCGTCTGAAATTTTTGCATGAAGGTGAGCTCGCCTTGGGGAGAGGTCCAGGTGCCGTCGACCTTAGCCGGCACAATCCAGAGGTGCGCGGTGCACCACGAATTGCAACCAGGCAGTGTTGCGTTTTCGTCCGGTTTCCAATCGGCCATATCGAATGTATTCGAAACAATGCGGGTGCCGGGCTTGAGATCGAGAATTTTTGGGCGCAGCTTCAAATTGATGCTCGACAGCAAGAACATAGTGATCACTTGAGCTTGAGAAAAATCACTTTCGAATAGATCGGCTTTGACAAAACTTGCTTTATCGCTGACGCCCTCTTTGGCCGCGTTCCGTTTGGAGAGCTCGACCATGTCGGGATTGTATTCGATGCCGAGCGCCTTCGCGCCGCGCTTCGCTGCTGTGATAACGGTGCGCCCATCTCCCGAGCCCAGATCGATGACGTAATCTTTCGGCGTTACTTTGGCCATGTCGAGCATTTTGTCCACCAGAGCCTGCGGGGTGGGTACCCAAATCACGTCTTTGCCGTCCTGCCCAACCTGCGGCTGAAATTCGCTCGCAGGCTGCGCATGAACCGTATACCCGACGAAAGTTAAAGTGAGCGCGAGTAAAAGCATGCGCAGCAGATCTCTTGTCAACATGGCTCCTCCGGAAGTCGTATTTTGAAAAATGTGTAAACTCGAACAACATTTTGCATAACCTACGGCAAGCAAAATGTCTAGGTAAGAGACGAGAAACTTAGGTCTCGAGACTGCGGATCGTCGGAACTCGCCAGGCGACAACCAGGGCAAGAATAATCACGATAATTCCCATGACAGCGACCGTCGAAGGAGCGCCGATAAAATGCGCCGTAGTGCCCGCGAAAAGGGCGCCGATCGGCATAAAGCCGCGATCGAGCATGTAGAGACTCATGACGCGGCCGCGAAGCTCGTCGGGGACGAGCAACTGCAGGATAGTGGCCGTGCTGGCCAGGAAAAACATCTGAAAGGCTCCAGCTATCACGAGACTCGCGAGCGCCAGCGAGAAGACGCGGATTTGGGAAAAAACAATCAGAAAAAAACCGAGAATCACGATACTGCCGACAAGAAAAAGCCCTTGGCGCTTCAACCGATCGGCGAAAGAAGCGAGGGTCAGCACCGCGATGACCGCGCCCACGCCCGGCGCTGCCATCAACATGCCGAGCCCGTCGGGGCCGACCTTGAGCACATCCTTCTGAAACACCGGCATCAATATCTGGTACGGCACGGCAAAAATCCGCGGCACATAAGCCAGGGTGAGAAGCGCCAGGATCGCCGGGGTTGCCCAGATATACGCGAAACCTTCCTTGAGATTTGCGATGGCCGAGGAGTGGCGTGCGTCGCTCGACGTGTTCGGAATGTGCATCAAATAGATCATGACGAGCACACCGGTGTAAGCGATGCTTTGCACGAAGAAATTTCCCGCGGCGCCAAAAAGCGCAATCAATGCACCTCCCAACGCCGGCCCGATGACTTTCATGAGATTGAAGCCGCCGGAATTGAGGGCAATGGCATTCACCAGATCCTCTTTGGGTACCACGCTCGGAATCATGCTCTGGCGCACCGGCTCGGTAAACGACCATGCGACGCCGGTAATCAAGGTGAAAATAAAGATATGCGCCACGTGAAGATAAGGCGACGCCACCAACGTGCCCATTGCAATCGCGGTGATAATCAAAATCCATTGGGTTCTGAGCAATAACTTGCGGCGATCCATGCGATCGGCCGCCACGCCGGCCATTGGTCCCGTGACCAAAAACGGCACGGCGCGCAAGCCGTTGAGTGCCCCCAGTAGCATCGAATTGCCGGTTAAATCGTAGAGCAGCCAACCAAGGGTTACCTGCTGAACCCATTGACCGGCACTCATCATCAGCGTACCCGACCAGAGATAGCGATAATCGAGGTGCCGAAGAGAAGAAAAGGTGTGAAAACGAGCAGGCCGAGACTTTAGCTCGATCGGCGCTGCGTCGATCGAGTGAGAGAGTTCTTCTTCCAAAAGCTTCAGTTCCTATGACGGCTCGCGAGCTAATGCGACTCTAAC
>JBIOXP010000301.1:0-3754 GCA_044869705.1 Binatia bacterium
CGGATCCGGCGGTTTCGGGCTCTGCGCATACGCTGCCGGAGCCACAGCAAACAGGAAAAGAAAAACGAATAGCAAAAAGAGCTTATTTCTCATCACCACCTCAATTCGAAAACGGGTTTCACGCAAAGGCGCAAAGAAAAGCAAAGGCGCAAAACCTTACTTCGCGTTCTTGTCTTTTAACTTTGCGCCTTTGCGTGAAATATCTCCATATTCCCTCTACGATCCGTACTTTTTGATGATCGCTTCGAGCTTCTTTGTTGTCGCCTCGGGCCAGAGATTTGGCGCCGTGAAGATCGCGTGTTGCAATGCCGAACCGCATTTACAACTGCGATCGCTATCCTTCATCACCTTGAGCGCCTCACGTAAAATCATCTGCGCGTTGCGCACGTTCTTGTTCAAATACTCAACGACAGTCTCAATACTCACCGCATCATGACCCGGATGCCAGCAATCGTAATCAGTGACGAGTGCCAGCGTCGCGTAGCAGATCTCCGCTTCGCGCGCGAGCTTCGCTTCCTGAAGGTTCGTCATGCCGATGATGTCCATTCCCCAGGAGCGATAGACGTTCGACTCGGCCAGCGTTGAGAACGCCGGTCCTTCCATACACAGGTACGTGCCACCGCGATGAGCTTTCACATCTGCAACTGTACACGACTGCTCGAGCACATCGCCGAGACGTCCACAAACCGGATGCGCAAAAGAAATGTGCGCGACAATCCCTTCGCCAAAGAACGTCGATTCTTTCACTCGCCCTCGGGTGCGATCAAAAAACTGATCGGGAATCACCATATCGAGCGGCGCGTATTTCTCCTGTAAAGAACCAACTGCAGACGCCGAAAGAATACTCTCGACACCAAGGAGCTTCATCGCATAAATGTTTGCGCGGAATGGAACTTCAGTCGGAGTCAAACGATGACCACGTCCATGCCGCGGCAGAAAAGCAACACGTTCGCCTTCGAGAGTACCAACGATGAATGAATCGGACGGTGGTCCAAACGGGGTGTCAACTTTAACTTCTTCGATCGCCGTCAACTCGGGCATCTGATAGAGACCGCTGCCACCAATGATGCCGACACGAACTCCTGCTGTACTCATGAAAGCTCTTAGTCCTCTCCGCGATACGGAACAGGACTGAACTCCTTTTCTCCCTGCTGTAACCGGCACAGCGGTTCATCAGGATCGTGGTAGAACATGCAGATCCAGTTTTCGCGCGCTGCCTGAGGCAGGATTCTCTTCTTCGCTTCGAGAGTCTCGACGGGATAGAGATCGTAACCCATGATCCATGGCAGACGAACGTGCGCACGCGTCGGAACAAGGTCCGCGAACCCAAACATCGTTTTCCCGTTTCGCTGTAGACGCCAGCACTGCATCGACCGGTTATGACCGGCGATCGTCTCCATTTTCAAACCCGGCACCACCTCGTAATCGGCGTCTCTTGGTTCAAGCTGACCTGACTCGACCAGTGGTCTCCAGTTCTCCGGTAAATAGCTCGCGCGATCGCGTTCAGTTGGATGATCTGCGTGGTCCAACTCCGCGCGGGAGACGAAGTAACGAGCATTCGGGAAAGTCGGTACCGGAATGCCTTCAGCGTTTAGACTGGTATTGCCACCGGCGTGATCGAAGTGCAAATGAGTGTTGACTACGATGGTGATCTCATCAGCAGAGACGCCGGCGCGTGTCTTTAGTGTCTCGGTAAGTGGCCGGGCGCGGTCGATGCCGTACATCGCCTGTTGTTTCGTTGACCACTTATCGCCAATGCCGGTTTCAATCAGGATCTTTTCGGAACCTGTATCGATGAAAACGCAGTTCATGTTCATACGAATACGGTTTTCATCGTCGGGCGGACACTCCTTCGCCCAGAGCTTTCGCGGGACCACTCCGAACATTGCTCCACCGTCAAGACGGAATTCGGTGTCCTGAATGATCTCGACCCGATAATCGCCTAACTGCATTGATCCGTGTAGATCTGTGGCCTACTTCTGCTTCGGCTTTGCAGGCTTCGCGGGTGACGGAGCTGGCGCAGCTTGTTGTTCCGGTTGCGGCGGCGCAAATCCCGGTGGCAATTGCTGCATCGGCTGCTGCTCAGGTGCTTTCACCTGATAGGTGTCAGCCACCTTTACATGCGAGCGAGCCACAATCTCGTCCAGCACCTTATTCGCTTTTTCCTTTTCGATCTCGCCCCGGGCTTTATCGCGCGGACTCTGCGGAGGTCCAAACGGATTGCCCGATGGATCGCTAATCAGTATGTGACGCGCGTGAACCATCTCTTCAGGCTTGCCGTCTTTTGTTTCTGTCTTTCGCTCTTCGAGCTTGATGATGTGGAAACCAAACTTGCTCTGGACCACATTGCTGATCTCGCCCGGCTTCAAAGCATATGCGGCCTGCTCAAACTCGGGCACCATATCGCCCTTACCAAACCAACCGAGATCTCCGCCCTTTTCCTTGCTGCCGTCGCTTGAAAATTCCTGCGCGAGTTTCCCGAAGTCTTCTCCGGCACGCGCACGCTTTAGAACTTCCTCGGCCTTAGCGCGATTCTTCGTATCTGTGTCGAGTTCGGGATGCTGCGCGAGGTACGCGGTAATTTCCTCGTCCGTCGCTTTCATCTTGGCTTGCAGCTTATCGACTGCATATTTCTGCGCCACCGCACGTGCGTGCTGCAACATCATCTGCAAACGAACTTCGGGCCTCTTGTCCATGCCCTGGTCAACAGCCTTCTTCTCCGCGAGGTAAATCCGGCCGAGTCGCTGCTTCAGCATGTTCATTTGCTCCTGGGGGATTTCCTGTGCCGCAAATGACGGATCCTTAGCTTTCGCGTCGGCAATGATCTGATCAAACTTTTGCTGATTAACTGGTTGTTTGAAATATGCATCCACTTCGGCATCGGTGATGTCGCCGGCGGCATTCTCGCCTTGCTTTTCAAAATAATATTGAGCGATTACGCTGGCTTTCTGAAACTCGAGCTGACGCTTCATGTCGGGTGTGTTAGCGACGCCGGCCGATTCTGCCTCTTCTGCCACGGCCAATAAGCGCCGAACTTCCTTT
Source organism: Binatia bacterium (assembly GCA_044869705.1). Taxonomy (GTDB): domain Bacteria; phylum Desulfobacterota; class Binatia; order UBA9968; family UBA9968; genus DP-20. Next base: position 3,043 of record JBIOXP010000301.1, read on the forward strand.
GCAAAATCCTTGCGCGCTGTCTCGTCAGCAGCCAAACGAGCACGCATCTGCGGCGGCTGATCTTCGGCAATCAATGCCATGTCTTCTGCCGTTAATTCGACCGGGCCGGCTTTACGCGCTTTGACCTGCCAGAAAATCAGACCCAGTGCAAAAATTACGGCGACAGCGCCCGCGATAAGAGCTTTTCTTGTGGAATTCAAAATACTTTCCTTTCCTACGATTGATGCTGCACGAGCTCAAGCAGCACTCCATTAACGGATGAAGGATGAACAAAAGCCACCAAACACCCACCCGCACCCACGCGCGGGGTTTCGTCGATGAGGCGTGCCCCTTTGTTTTTTAATTCTGCAAGCGAGGCGTATATGTCCGCGACCTCAATTGCAATGTGGTGCATTCCCGGTCCGCGTTTAGCGAGAAACTTTCCCACAGCCGTTTCGGCACTCAGCGGCTCGAGTAACTCGACATGAGTGTCGCCCACGGCCAGCATGCATACCTTAACACCTTGCTCGGTAACTTCCTCAGTGGAGTCAATTTTCAGGCCGAGCGCATCGCGCCACACGGCCAGACCCTCTTCGATGCTCCTGGTCGCGATTCCGATGTGATCAACTTTCAGCAGCCTGAATAATCTCCTCAACCGCAGAATACGGGTCTCTTTGGCGCGTTGCAACTTCGTCCGCGAGCCGGTTAAGCATAGCAACCGAGGCATCACTTC
>JBIOXP010000302.1:0-16058 GCA_044869705.1 Binatia bacterium
CAGGCCGGCATCCAACGCGGCACGAAATTCGCACGCGGCGGCAGGGCGGTGAGCCATGAGTATCGAACTCGACCACACCATCGTCCCGTCGCGCGACCGCCGTGCGGCGGCGGAGCGGATCGCCGCGATCCTCGGCGTACCGTGGGCGGAGTCCGGTGTGGCCCCGTTCACCGAGGTGTATGTCAGCGATGGCTTCACGCTGGACGTCGACCAGGCCGACGCCCCGTTCCCGGTGCTGCACTATGCGTTCCGCGTCAGCGAGTCCGAGTTCGATGCGATCGTCGTGCGGCTGGAGCGGCTGGGCATCGGCTACCTCTAGGCGCTGGCTTGTGAGGCCGAAAGGACGGTATTCCGCATGTCACGCCGCTTCTACGACTCGGTGGGCAAGCTGAAGGAGGCCGTCTTGGCTGCTCTGCCTCTACTGGGTGCGGCGGAGATTCTTACACAAACTGGGGATACGTAGAAGTCGGGGCTGGGCTTACTCTTGCCTGACTATATCGACCGAGATCTCCGCCGCCGGAATCGTTCCTCTGTTCTCAAGCCAGTGTGTGGTGTTCCTATCCTCGGGCCAACCCACTCCCGGCCCATAGTCCGTAGCGACTCCATTTCGATGGTCAGTAATCGTGCCTTGCAGTATGTAGACGGTGCCTGGTCTATCTTTATGGTCGTAATCGGGCCGAAAACGCCTCCAGGCTCGATGGTCACCATACGCATTCGAAGTTGACGCCCTGCCATGCCCTCGATCTCAGGGCCAAGGTCAACGGTTGCAAGTAAACTTACCGTAACACCTTGGGTCTCAGGTGCCATCCGTTCGTCGCTCATCGTGCTCTCCTCTCTGCACTTCCAGGGTCTAACCGCTCCGGTTGCCTGTTTTGTGCTGGTTCTATCGGCAGAGACCAGCAATCATCGACATCGAAAAGAAGAGAGAGACGCTGATTTTCTGCTGGTCTTTGCTGCTGGATGCTTATTTGATCCGACTGCCACGAGACGCGAAAAAAAAGTGCACATCCGGCGACTGTGAATTGCTGGCGCGAAGAATGCACAGGTTTGATTTGCTGCAAAACCAGACCTGGCGTAGCTTCGGACCGGCTCACCCACATGCATCAGGCTTACTGCCTCTTTTCGTCTCGACGCTAAACTCCTCTCCCGCATTTCTTCCGTGTATCGCGACGGATGTGAACAGAGCTTGGAGCAAACTTCCGTAGTGGCTCGCCTCGCGCGGGTGCTGGATCGTAGCTATGTTGACGACTTGCTTTTTCCACGTCATGAACGGTTCAGTGCCGGCAAGGCTGGGATCGGCAAGATGAAGGATGCTGCCTTTTCGCCAAACCATTGTCTCCGCTGATGTCGCTAGTTCTGGTGCGATCACCGATTGGGTCAGCTTCACGAAATCATCCCGGATTCGCTCGCAATCAAAGCTCAGGGCTGCCGCAGAGTGAGCCTCGTAAAACTGGTTTGGATTTCTCTTGTATCGGACGAACTCCCCGAGTGTGGCAACGGGGTACTTATAAACACCGATTAACTTCGCAACTGGATGAGTCCACCCAATGAAGCTGAGGACAAAGTAGATCGCGGCCACTGTAAGGACCACGAGTATTGCAAAGATCTGTCCCGTTCGGGAACGCAGGGGATTCATATCCGAGCCGGGTCATATCACGGTCCAGCACGTTAAACGAAATCGTTAGTCATTTCGTCTTTGGGCCTGCATCCGAATCGGTAAGTCGAAAAGTTTGGTTGACCCGACACGAGGGTGTGAATCCTCGTGTCGGGTGGATTTCACTTTGTCGCCTTGTGACCGGCCCGCGCCATGTTCACGGCGTGCTGAAACCGGCGTGCCGGTGATCCATTTGAAAAAATACCGCTCGGTGCGCGACGACCAAAACTGCGCTTCCGCAGCGCGCTTTGAGGCGCTCCGGCCGTCGCCCTTCAAAGTCTTGCGAAAAGCTTACTTGATCGCCGCGCCCAGTCCTTCCCGCTCGATTGCGTGCAGGTAACTCATGTCCAAAAACGACTGCGCTGGCGGGGCGTCTTTGATCTTGCCATCTTCTTTCAGGACATCGATGATCGACTGAACTGCGCCGGGCACAACGTAGGGATATGCTGGATGCAGGCCGTTCAGAGCGTCGTAACGCCGCTTCGAGGCGGCTTCGTCTTTATCGCGATAATATTTCGCGAGAATTTCGGTGGTCTTTTTCGGATCAGTCTTAACGAAACGTATCGTCTCCACCACGCTGCGCAAAAATCTAACAACCGTTTCGCGATGACTGCGGGCATACGATTCGGTCGTGACAATGCCGCTGCCGAGAAAATCAATGTTTTCCGTTTCGGTAAGGATCCGCAATCCAAAGCGGTCGACGTAAAGTTTATCAGTGCTGTTCAGCACGGTAGCGTGAATCGCTCCGGACGTGATCGCTCCGAGACGCGCGGGAACGTCACCGACCTGAATGAATGTAACGTCTTTGTTGGGCCGAAGATTGAACTGTTTCAGCCCCAGGCGCATGCCGTAGTCAGAGGTCGTGCCGAATACCCCGATGCCGACTTTTTTGCCAATCAGATCTCTGGGCGTCCTGATCGAGGGATGCACGACGATCATCTGACCCAACCGGTTCAGACCGCCGATCACGACCAGATCGGCGCCGGAAATCCGCGCTTGAATGGTCTGCGGGCCGCCGACAAACGCGAACTGCACGTCTCCTCCGAGAAGAGCCGATATCGACCGGCCGGCGATGTAAATAGCTTCCGTGCCGAGACCGTTGCGTTCGAAGATGCCGGCTTGCACGCCGAGGGGGAAGATGACCTGAGTGAGACTGGGTGAGCCGTAGGATGCTTTTATGGTTTGCGGCTGGGCGACTGGCGGTAACGCCAGGGCCAGCAAGAAAACTGGCATGATCAGCCGTATCATCGCGAATTACACCACTGAACAGCTCGTCAATTTGCGCCGTAAAGCCGAGCGCAATTGTCCCAAAGAATCTTTTTTTTCGATTGCTCGCCGATAGGGATCGACAAAAATTCATCGAGCGCATGGGGCCAGCGGCAATCGATGTGCGGATAGTCGGTTGAGATCACGATGTTCTCGTCTCCCAAATACTCGATCACGTTTTTGACCAGAGCCTCGTCGACATCCACCGAGATGAAGCACTGCTGTCTGAAGTAGTCGCTCGGCTTTTGTCGCAGTGGAATATCCGCCATCGCCCCCTGCATCTCCCAGTATTCGTCGAGTCGGTAGAGCAGCCATGGCAGCCAGGCGCAGTTGCCTTCGAGGAAGGCAACTTTCAATTTCGGGAATCGCTCCAGAACGCCTCCGGCGGTAAACGCGCTGACCGCGAGAATCTGTTCGATCGGATTGCGTAACGGGTTGACCAATAGCGCTTGATTGGGGTGTCCTTCGAAGCGATCCTTTGAAACTTGCGGCTGCTGTGGCCGTGCGGGCGGATGGAAACAGATCGGGACGTTCATCACCTGTGCTTCCTGCCACAGCGGATCGAAATAACGGTCATGAATCTGCCGGCCGTTGATCGGCTCCGGGCACAGTGACAATCCAACAGCGCCATTCTTCACCGCGCGCTTGGATTCTTCCACGGCAAGATCGACGTCATGCAGCGTGATCAGCGCCGATGCTTTAAGCCGCTTCGGGTCCGCTTTGCAAAAATCCGCCATCCAGTCGTTCCATGCCTTGCACAAATCGTTGGCGTACTCCGGTTCGAAGTTTTCGTTGGTGTGGAGCGGCGAGGTACGGAACAAAACGGCGACATCGAGGCCCTCCTTGTCCATCGCCGCCAGTTGAGAAACGTTGTCGTAGTCTCGCGCCAGCGAGTCGTTGAAACGCTCCGCCATGCGCTTCTCGTGAAAATTGACGACCTCGCTCGGCGGCCGAATGGGCTGGCCGTTGCCGAGAAAATAACGCATCATGCCGTGTTTGCTGCGCGCTTTGCCGATTGGGATCCGTTCACCCCATTTGGGATTCATATATCGTTTGTAGAGATCCGCCGGCTCGAAAACGTGCATGTCGCTGTCGAAAGCGCGAAATCCGTTTTTTGCCATAGTCCTCTCCGCGTTCTGTCCTTTGGGTATGCGGGAAAATGTCGATGGTTTCAAATGCCTCGTACGACGCCGCCGTCAACCGTAATGCAGCTCCCCGTCATGTAGCTCGAACACTCCGAGGCGAGAAACGCGATCACGTTCGCGACTTCCTGCGGTTTCCCGAGACGGCGGAGCGGAATATCTCTCACACGGGCCTGGCGGATCTCATCGAGGCTGGCTCCGGTTACCTTGGCTTGCCGCTGCCGGTTGCTTGCCTGTCGCGGAGTATCGATGGATCCGGGAGCGACGGTGTTGACAAGAATGCCATCGCTTGCGTACTGCAGCGACAGCGATTTGGTCCAGTTGATGACTGCCGCGTTGTTGATACCGACAGCCATGGCCGAGTTGCTGGGTTCCCATCCCGCGGTGCCGGCGACATTCACGATCCGGCCCCAGGCGCTTTTCTGCATCTCCGGCACAACCTCGCGAGTGACACGCAAGAAGCCCAGCAGTTTACGCTCGATGCTGTCGTACCATTGTTGGTCGCTGACCTCGCTGAACTTGATTGCCGGCACGCTCCCGGCATTGTTGACGAGAATATGAATCGTACCGAACCGCTCTCGTGTCGCTCGAATCAATCGCTGGACATCTTCGAGCTTGCGGACATCGCATTGCACCGCGAGTGTTTCCGCGCCGGTCTCCCTTTCGATTTTGTCGCGCGCCTCCGTGAGCCGGGATTCGCGGCGGGCGCAGACGACGACTCTCGCCCCTTCGCGCGCCAGCGTGTGCGCTGTTGTGTAGCCAATCCCATCGCTCGAACCGGTTACTATTGCCACTTTACCAGCCAACCCGAGATCCATTCATCTGCTCCCCAACTCTCGGTGCGCTCTGCGTAGAATTGCCAAATCAGCTACGACGAGTCTGTGCATCATCTGTTTTCCACGTCAGTGGTTCATTTCGAGAAGTTAAAACTCGATCCTTCGCTAAAGCTCAGGATGACCTGAGAATTGATCACAGTTTTTCTGCCATTCTGAGAACAGAGCGACGAGAATCTCAGGCCGAACCACTACCCACAAACTTCGGCCAACAAATCGCGCGCTAGTCGTTACCGAAGCGCATCCTCTAACGCTTTCTGCTCTTGTATAACTCAGCAACAAACCCGCTTTCGTCGAATTCTTTAACGAATCTCATATCGACGAAGTCCTCTGGCCTCGCTGCTTTTGCTTTCGGGTCCGTTTGCGCCAGCGGCTCTAAAATATTTCTGATCCCCTCCAGGGTCGGATATTGTTTAGGCGGAAATTTCTCGTCCGAGCTGAGCTCGTCATAGCTCTTTGCCAAAATATCATCATCCTGCGGGCCGAGATATTTCACCAGGAGTTTTACCGCTGTTTCGCGATCGGTTTTGATGCGATGAATCGCCTCGATCTGCGACTTGACATATTTACGGACGAGGTCTGGATTGTCCCGGATGATAGTGCGCGTCGTGCCGACCCCTGTGCTCTGATACGGCAGAGACACGCTCAGCAGGTTGTGAAAGCCGCGTTTCTGACCGATGAATTTATAGGGCGTTGGAAGCATGGCTCCCTGGATTTTGCCGGTCTCCAAGGCGAACAGATGCTCTTGTAGTCCGTTAACCTGTACCAGTGCGACATCTTTCACCGGGGTGAGGCCGAGCCTCTTAAGCGCGATCCGGGTCATGGATTCCGCCAATCCACCAAAAGGACTGATCGCAAGCGTGCCGCCCTTGAGCTGTTCGGCATTTTTGATTTCGGGCCGAGTCAAAAGCCACCACTCGGTGTCTACCAGTCCACCAGCGACCATAACAGTGTCGGCGCCTCTGAGCGCGGCATTGACACTCGCTTGGCCCGACCCCTGGCTGATCGGCGTTTGCCGCGAGAGGAGTGCCATCGTCGCGATCGTTCCGCCTCTGAAATAGACAAGCTGAACGTCCAAGCCGTTTCTTGCAAAGATCCCCGTCTCTTTAGCCAGCCAGGCAGGGAGTTCCGCTGAAGCCGTTGAACTGTATCCGACGGTCAGTTGGGTGGTCTGCGCGAACGCGACAGAGAAGCAAAGTGACAACAACAGTGGCAGCGCCACGATGAATTGCTTCATGGGAGCGGCCGCTGTTTCGAACCGGGCCGCGGACAGCGTTCGTGAAACACAATCACTTACTCCCCGATTCCCGTTGAGCTTCGCGCAGCACCGTGAAGTCGGCTACTTCGCTCGGAGCCACTTCCCGGCTGATACCCGCCGCCTTTCTCGCTTCATCGATGGCCAGCCGCAAACCCGCTTCGGGGACGCTGCCGTCCTCATTGAACGACTTTGCTGCACCGTCGTACGTCGCCGCTGCAGTTTCTTTATCGACTTTCATCCACTGCATAATGGCTTGAATGGTGCCGTCGCGATTCTGATGCAGATAGCGGTTCGCCTTGATGCCGGCTTTGATAACGCGCTTCAATTGGTCGGGATTTTCCTTGATCTTCTTGACGCTCGCGACCAAACCCGTGTTCGGATAACTGAACAAGTCGTAAGCCCGCGCCAGCACCACATAGCCCAATTTCTTTCCGAGATAATCCACCGGAGTGGATCCGGCCGTGGCCACGGTCAATCCCTGCTTTAGGGCGGCAAAGCGCGTATCGATGGTTCCCGTCGCGAGGAACTTCACGTCTTTGTCCGGATCGATACCGTAATGCTTCAACATCATGCGCACCGTGCTCTCGAGACCGCCGCCGATGCTGTTGAGACCGATCGTCTTCCCCTTGAGATCTTGAATCCTCTTGAACTCAGGACGGGCAATGATCACAGTCGTCAAACCCGGCGTAAAACAGGCCACGAGCCGCACCGGAATACCGCGCAGCGCGGCGGCGAGCGCCGGGCTGACCACCGTATGATAGTCAATTTCGCCGTTCGTCAATGCCGGAATGGCAACAGCGGATCGAACCCTGATCAGCTCCGCTTCCAGGCCCTCTTCGTGAAAGTATCCCCGCATCTGTGCCAAAGGCAGGGTGAAGGTGGACGAGTTAAAATCCGGATAACCGATGCGGATTTTATCGGCAGCCTGAACCGCTGTCCGAAGGAAAATAACCATCGACAAGGTCAGTAGGATTTTTCTGATCCTATTAACCCTTCGGTGGGCCAACCGGTTGTGTTTCTGTTTGTCAAAACTATGCGAGTGTTTCATCATCAAGCTCATTGCCAATCGCTCCAATCAAAGTTGCCGCGCGTTACCCTGCGCTCTTTGTAGCGAAGGCGAATTAAAGCGCGACTCACTTTTGCGAACCAGCTGGCTGCGTCCTCAGAAGCCTAACCAAGCTTATCTGATTCCCTGTAAACTGGATTTCTCCCACATGTTTACTCCGCCCGATTTGTGATCGTGGACTGCTTCTACAATGCAGATGGAGTACTTGTAAAGGCAATTGTCACAGCCGGTCCAACGCTCCTATTTTCAGCGGGTAGCCCTTTCAAGACGCTTTAAATCGGGATGATAGCGCTTTTCTTTTACGTTTCATTCTTCTATCTATGATGTGCTTTCAGTGGCCAGGACTTGGTGCAAGGATCATGTATGAAACATCTTCGACCTACCCGGCGAAAAGAACGTCGACAGCTTGGACACGCTTGTGAGCAGTTCGATTCGTTTTATCACCACGCGCCACGCACAAGGGGTCGCTGTTCATGGGCGACGTGTATCGATGAAACGGCGCATGCGTGGGTAAGTTCTTTTGAGGAGCTTGGCCGTAAGCTTGGAATAAAGGTAATTTGAATTGCGCGGAGCGAAGGATTCGATGCAAGCCGGCGATTCGCCTCGAGCCGAAACACTTCGAGTGCTCGTCATCGACGACGAGAAAAACATCCGGACAACGTTATCGGTTTGCCTCGAGCAACTAGGCTGTCGGGTCACGGGGATTTCATCGGTGCAGGGTGCTCTCGACGCAACCGGCAATCAGCCCTACGATTTGGCTTTTCTGGATATTCGCCTCGGCGAAGCCAGCGGTCTTGATCTGATTCCCAAGCTGCTACTCGATTGCCCGAACTTGTCGATTGTCGTGATGACGGCGTACGCAACGATCGACAGCGCAGTCACAGCGGTAAAACGCGGCGCGGTTGATTACTTGCCCAAGCCCTTTCAACCGGCGCAAATCCGCCATGTCATGGATCAATGCCTGCAGGCGCGCGCATTGAAGCACCAGGTGAGCAATCTCGAGAGTCGGCTGAGCGAAGCGGCGCCCGAAGTGGAGTTGGAGAGCGACTCACCAAACGTGCGGGCGTTGCTCGAAACCGCAAGCCGCGCCGCGCTTTCGGACGCCCCGATCCTTTTGCGCGGTGAAAGTGGCACCGGCAAAACCGTGCTCGCGCGCATGATGCATTCGCTCAGTCCGCGTAGCAGTCAACCCTTCGTGGTGGTGAACTGTCCGACTCTATCCGAGGAGCTTTTGGCCAGCGAACTGTTCGGTCATAGCCGGGGCGCGTTCACCGGCGCAGTGCGCGATCAGCCGGGAAGAGTCGAAGCGGCCGAAGGCGGCACGCTGTTTCTCGACGAGATCGGCGACATCTCGCCTGCGCTGCAGTCGAAACTGCTGCGCTTCCTGGAGGAAAAAGAGTTCGAGCGGCTGGGGGAGAATAAAACCCGCCGCGCCAACGTGCGCACGATTGCGGCGACCAATCGCGACATCGAAGATCATGTGCGGCGCGGGCTGTTTCGCGAAGATCTGCTCTATCGTTTGAACGTGATCGATCTCAAACTGCCGCCCCTGAGTGAACGAACGGAAGATATTTTGCGGCTGGCGCGCCGCTTCTTGGTTTTTTTCGCGAAGTCGGCGCGGCGTCGGCCTCAGGAGTTGTCCAAGGCTGCGCAAGACGCCCTGCAAGGCTATTCGTGGCCGGGGAATATTCGGGAATTACGCAATACTATAGAGAGAGCGGCGATTCTCTGGCCCGCGCAAATCATTGAACCGGAGGCTTTTCCGGCGCATATTGCCTCCCAGGGCAAAGCTGCTACCCGACAAATCGGCGGCGATGTCACTCTCGAAGCGCTCGAACGCGAGCACATTATGCGTGTCATGGCGCGAACATCGACACTCGATGAGGCCGCGGCGATTCTTGGCATCGATGCCTCGACTTTGTGGCGCAAGCGGAAAAAATACGAGGCATAATCCTCGCGAGCTTCTAATCACTAAGCGCGATCGCTCGGACGCGGCAAGGTAAACCAAAAAGTACTGCCTTGACCGGTTTCGCTTTCGACGCCGATCTCCCCGCCATGCGCCCGCACAATCTCCCTGGCTATATAAAGCCCCAGCCCTGTACCCTTGCGAGCGCCGTCCGGAACCTGAAAAAATTTCTCGAACAGGCGCTCGCGGTATTCTTTGGCGATTCCGCTGCCGCTATCGGTCACGGTGAAGCGCACCGCACCGTTGGTCAAGCTGGCTCCCAAAGTTACCGCACCTTCGCGCGGCGTATGGCGCAATGCATTGTTGATCAAATTGGAAAAAATGTGTCCGACCCGCTCGTGATCAGCCAGAACTCTGATTTCCGGAATCAAGATGTCTGCCTTCAAACGCACGCCTTTGGCCTCCGCCTCGGCTTTGAACTGTTCGACGGCGTTCTCGGCCAGCATGCCGACGGGCGTCGGGAGTGGAAAGAGCTCGACGCGACCCGACTCGATGCGCGACATATCCAACAGATCGTCCACCATGGTCTGCAGGCGGTCGCAATCTTCGCGCGCCGCGTCCAGCAACTCGGCCTGTTTTTCCGTCAACGGTCCGGCCACTTGTTCGGTGCACAAATGCACGGCCATTCGCAACGAGGTGAGCGGCGTGCGAAACTCGTGCGCGATAGTCGCCACCACATCGTTTTTCAGTTCCTCGAAGCGGCGCAGCCGCGTCACGTCCTGCAAAAACACCGTGGCTCCGACAATGACTCCGCGCGACTCGTAAACCGGCGTGGCACGCGGCAAAAAATAGCGGTCGCCCAACAAAGTGGTGAGTTGAACCGCGTCCTCAAAACCTCTTGGCACGAAGGTGCCCTTGCCGCTCAGCACGTGACTGCGCATTCGTTCGAATACGGCCCGGGTCGCGCCGTCCACGTCTTTCAACGGTTCCTTGGCTCCGTCCGCGCGCAATCCCAGAAGCGATTCCGCCGCCTGATTGACGTTCTGCAGGTTTCCTTCCACGCCAAAGATTGCCACTGGATCCGGCAAGCTGTCGATGGCTGCCTGCATGCTCAAGTGCGCCTGCAGCAACTCACCCAGCGAGCTTTTGCGATATTCCGTCAAACGCGCCGCCATGGCGTTAAAATCCCGCGCTAGGTGAGCGAGCTCGTCATTACCGCGCACATGGGCGCGCGTCTCAAACTTACCCTCGCCGATCTTCCGCGTGGCTTCGCTGAGAGCCGAAACCGGTTGAAGGAGACGACGAGTGATAATGATCGAAACGAATAAGCCCAGGGCGAGCGCGGCGAACGCTACAGTCATCGTAATCGCGTTCATGCGCTCAGCCGTGCGCCGGACATTATCGCTCTTGCGCACCATCGTATCCTGGTTGATGGCCAGAATTTCATCGGCCGCGCTCTTAACCTTAAAAAAAGCCGCTTCCAACTCCTCGAAGTAGAGCCGTTTCGCCTCTTCGACGCTGGCGCTCTTTTCGAGTCGTGTAAACTTCCGTTGATAATCGGTCCAGGCGGCGCGTAACCCCTCCGTAAACTCCTTTTCTCCCGACTCGGTGATATTCCCCTCTTGCACTTTCAATTCGGCTTCAAACAGCGGGCGGTTTTTTTCCGCCTGTTCAATTCCCTTGTCGCGTTGGCCCGCGGCAATAAATAATGCGGCGCTGTCCATGCGCTCGCTGGCTTCTTTCATTCGCTGCGCGGCGAGGACGCTACGGTAATTGTCCTTCAGAATCGTCTGCGAATGGGAGCCGAGAAAGGACACCACAATGACCGAAACCACCCCAACGATCGCCAAGGCAAGCGCAATCGGCGCTTGGGCGAGCAAGAGCTTTTTGTAAAGATTCATTCGCGTGCCTCCCGGTCCTCCAGCGATACGATGTGGAGATCAAAGCCATCCGCCTCGGTGACCAGCTTGAAAACCGGCGACTGGCCCAGCAATCGGCGCCACCACGGTTTGTGCGAACGGCCGACAACGATGTGGCGCACCCCATGACCCCGCGCAAATTCCAGCAGTGCATCAACTGGCTTTTCGGAGCGCAGCCGCACCACTTCTGCGCCAAGATCGCGGGCCCGCTGCTCGTCATCCAGCAGATAACGCTGCATGGTCGCATCGATCCGATGATTGCTCTCTTCTTTGGTTTCGACATGGGTCACGAACCAGTCCGTGTTGAGTCGACCGGCCAAGCGCGATCCCTGCCGAAGCAACATCGCGCCGTTCGGTGGCGGGCGTGTAGGCAAGCAAACCATGACCCGTTCGCTCGCCGCCGAACGCCGGCCTGCGTCTCCGTTGCTAGGTTTACCTGCAAACGTACGATCAACGCTCTCCGCAACTTCGCGTAGAGCAATTTCCCGTAGCACGGTGAGCTTCTCGGGTTGGAAGAAGTTTTCCAGCGCCCATTGCACTTTGTCCGGCGCATAAATTTTTCCCGCTTTCAGCCGATCGATCAGATCTTCCACCGCCAGATCGATATCGACGACCTGATCGGCGCGCTTTAAGATCGAGTCCGGCACCGTTTCGCGGACCACGACACCGGTTGCTTGCTTGACCATCTCGTTGAGGCTTTCGAGATGTTGCACATTGAAGGCGCAAATGACATTGATGCCGGCTTCGAGCAATTCGAGAACATCCTGATAACGCTTCTTGTTGCGGCAAAACGGCGCATTCGTGTGCGCCAGTTCGTCCACCACGGCAACCTGCGGCCGGCGTTTCAGCACCGCATCCAGGTCCATTTCTTCGACGACCACGCCGCGATATTCGACGCTCTGGCGCGGCACGACTTCGAGACCTTCGAGCAACGCGGCGGTATCGAGCCGATCGTGCGGCTCGATGAAACCCAACACGACGTCGACGCCGCGCTTTTTGAGCGCATGCGCTTCCTCGAGCATCTGATAAGTTTTTCCGACGCCAGCCGCCGAGCCGATGTAAACTTTCAAACGACCGCGCTTGGCGCGTTCGACGAGCTCGAGAAAATCCTCAGGCCGTTTACTCGGCGCATTCATCAAGAAAACTTCCAGCCAGCGCTCTGGCAAACTTTTGCGGTTGACTCAAATACATCTTCTTTAGCTGTGATTATTGACCGGAGGCGTTTTGACTCGGTGTTCCCGCAATCGGTTTTCCAAACTGCCGATCGAGGGCCAAATTGACTAACAACACGTTGACTCTCGGTTCGCCCAGGAGGCCGAATGTTCTGTCTTCGATATTACCTTCCACCACAGTCTTTATTCGCTCCGGCGCTACACCGCGTGCTTTTGCAATCCGCGGGATCTGCCATAGCGCTCCTTGAGGGGAAATATGCGGATCAAGCCCGCTGCCGGAGGTGGTTACGAGTTCTCCAGGTATGGGCCCTGTCGCATCCGGATTTTCTGCCTTCAACCGTTTGACATCTTCTTTGATGCGGTCCTGCAACTTTTTTGAGGTAGGCCCCAAATTGGAGCCGGACGAGTTCGCCGCGTCATAGCCTTTATCGCCGGCGGCGGACGGTCGGGGCTGAAAGTATGCGCGATTGGCAAATCCTTGCGCAATCAGTTCCGATCCTATTACCTGACCTTTTTCGTCCGTCACTAAGCTCCCGTTTGCTCGCCAGGGCAAGAGCACTTGAGCGATCCCGGTGATGACAAATGGATAGATCAATCCTGTGAGAACAAGAGTGACAATGGTGGTTCTTAACGCGACACCAAATACGTTTTTCATGTTGGTTTCCTCAGATGAGCCCGACCGTTTGCAAAACCATATCGATCAGTTTGATGCCGATAAACGGCGCGATTACTCCACCGACGCCATAGATCACTAGTGAACGCGCCAACAACGGACCGGCGCCGATCGGCCGATACTGCACCCCCCTCAATGCCAACGGAATGAGCAAGATAATAATGATCGCGTTGAAAATGACCGCCGATAGAACTGCGCTCTGCGGCGACGCCAGGTGCATGATGTTCAAAGGCGCCATTTCAGGGTACACACTCATGAACATGGCTGGAATGATCGCGAAGTATTTCGCCACATCGTTCGCGATCGAAAAAGTTGTTAAGACGCCGCGCGTCATAAGCATCTGCTTGCCGATCTCAACGACTTCGAGAAGCTTAGTCGGGTTGGAATCCAAATCGACCATGTTGCCGGCTTCCTTGGCCGCCTGTGTTCCAGTGTTCATGGCGACACCAACATCCGCTTGGGCGAGCGCTGGCGCATCGTTCGTGCCGTCGCCGGTCATGGCCACGAGTTTTCCCTTACCCTGCTCTTCTTTGATCAGCCGCATCTTTGCTTCTGGCGTCGCCTGTGCGAGGAAATCGTCCACGCCGGCTTCGCGAGCAATGGCTGCCGCGGTCCGCGGATTATCGCCGGTGATCATTACCGTGCGGATCCCCATGGCGCGGAATCGTTCGAAGCGCTCTTTGATGCCCCCCTTGACGACATCCTTGAGATGAATCACACCGAGAATCTTGTCCCCTTCGGAAACTACAAGGGGGGTCCCGCCGCTGTCCGAAATGCCGTGCGTTATGCCTTCGATTTGCGAGCTGACCGCACCTCCTAGTTCGCTGACGTGAGCTGAGATCGCCTCGGCGGCGCCTTTGCGAATTTTACGCCCATCGAGATCGCAGCCGCTCATGCGCGTTTCAGCACTGAACGGAATGAAGTGCGCGCCGATCTCTGTTACCTCTCGTCCGCGCAGACCGTACTTTTCCTTTGCCAATACGACGATGGATCGCCCCTCCGGGGTCTCGTCGGCCAAACTCGAAAGCTGCGCCGCATCCGCTAAATTTTCGGCACTAATTCCATCGACGGGGATAAATTCGGTGGCCATTCGGTTGCCGAGCGTAATTGTGCCAGTCTTATCGAGCAACAGTGTGTCCACGTCGCCCGCGGCTTCCACCGCGCGCCCGCTCATGGCGAGAACGTTCTTGCGTAGCAAACGATCGATGCCGGCGATGCCGATGGCGGAAAGGAGTCCGCCGATTGTTGTCGGAATCAAACAGACGAGCAGAGCGACGATCACCGTTACGGAAACGTTACGCATGCCGGAGTAAAGCGCCATCGGCACCAATGTCACGCAGGCGAAAAGGAAAACCAAGGTCAGCCCGGCGAGTAAAATATTGAGCGCGATCTCATTGGGCGTTTTTTGCCGCGTCGCGCCCTCGACGAGAGCGATCATGCGATCGAGAAAGGATTCACCCGGATTGGCCGTGATACGCACGACGATTCGGTCGGACAGAACTTTTGTGCCGCCCGTGACTGCTGAACGATCGCCGCCGCTTTCACGAATGACCGGTGCGGATTCGCCGGTAATCGCGGATTCGTCGACGGAAGCGATGCCTTGGATAACTTCGCCGTCACCCGGAATAATCTCGCCAGCTTCGACCACTACCGTGTCGCCTTTGCGCAACTGAGAGGCCGGAACGCTTTCTTCCGCTCTGTCATTGCGTAAACGCCGAGCGTTGGTTTCCCGGCGCATCTTGCGCAGCGTCGCCGCCTGGGCCTTGCCGCGGCCTTCAGCGACCGCTTCTGAAAAATTTGCAAAAACTAATGTAAACCAGAGCCAGAAAGTAACATTGCACGTCCACCATAGGGGCTGAGACCCCGGTACGGGCGCAATGATGTCGCGTAACCAGATCAGTGTTGTAATCCCGCTGGCGATCTCGACCACGAACATGACCGGATTTTTGATGACATTCTGCGGCGCGAGCTTGCGAAAGCTCTCCCAAATCGCCGGCCGCATGATTTCCGGATCGAAAAGTGAACGATCTTTTAAGCGAGTGTCTGACATCTTAGTAAACCTTTCCTGCCAAAGCGGCGAAATGCTCGACAATCGGCCCAAGAGATAGCGCCGGGAAGAAGGTCAAAGCGCCGACGATCAGAACCACACCGACGAGCAACACAACAAACAGCGTTCCGTTTGTCGGAAACGTACCGAGGCTTTCCGGTACAGCCTTTTTTCCCACCATAGCTCCGGCAACAGCGAGAACAGGGATAATCATCAGGAAGCGACCAGCCAACATCGTGAGACCTTGCGTGATGTTGTACCAAGGCGTGTTGGCATTCAGTCCGGCAAAAGCCGAGCCGTTGTTTCCGGCAGCGCTGCTGTAAGCATAGAGAATTTCACTCAGCCCGTGAGGCCCATTATTGTTGAGCGACGAAAGGCCGTATGGGACAACGACGGACCAAGCAGAGAACGCAAGGATCAAAAGCGGAAAGATCAGCACGTAGAGCATCACCAGTTTCATCTCTCGCGCTTCGACTTTTTTACCCAGATATTCCGGCGTTCTGCCGACCATCAATCCGGCGATGAAAACGGAAAGAACTACGAAGATCAGCATACCGTAAAGACCAGCACCAACACCGCCAAAGACCACTTCGCCAAGCTGGATATTGACGAGCGGTACCATGCCTGCAATTGCATTGTAGCTATCGTGCATGGAGTTGACGGAGCCGTTCGAGGCATCGGTAGTCGCCGTTGCCCACGTCACCGAGTTCGCGATGCCGTAGCGGACTTCTTTTCCTTCCATGTTGCCCGCGACTTGATCCACGGCGAGACCTTGCATTACCGGGTTAGGCTTCGACTCGAAGTAATATGCGGTGGTCACCCCCATGAAAAACATGACGGCCATCGCCCCGAAGAGCGCCCAGCCTTGCCTCGTGTCTCGCGCCATCCGGCCGTACATGTACGTCTGTGCTGCCGGGATCACGAGAATCGCCCACATTTCGATGAAGTTTATTAGGGGAGTCCCGCCTTCGAACGGATGAGCGCTGTTCACGTTGAAGAATCCGCCGCCGTTGGTGCCGAGTTGTTTGATCGCAATTTGTGAAGCCGTGGGGCCCATTGCCAGCGTCTGCTTTGCACCTTCCAGCGTTGTTACTTCCACGTAAGACGAAAAGTTCTGGAGCA
>JBIOXP010000303.1:0-11171 GCA_044869705.1 Binatia bacterium
GATTGCGCTATGGCCGAGCGCTTTGAATTGAGATACGTGACTCCGGAAGGCACGGAAGCCGTTCCGGTGATGCTTCACCGCGCGGTTTTGGGGTCCATTGAGCGCTTTATCGCGATTTTATTGGAGCACTGTGCGGGTGCTTTTCCGTTATGGCTGGCGCCGATACAGGCGAGGATCTTGACTGTAACCGATGACCAGAAGCAATATGCACAGAACGTCTTCGAGCAGCTTCGGCAGGCCGGTTGGCGAGTTGAGCTTGACGACCGAAACGAAAAGCTCGGTTACAAAATTCGCGAAGCGCAATTGGCGAAAATCCCCTACGCGCTCGTGATCGGCGATAAAGAAGTCGCAGCAAATACCGTCGCGCCCCGACGCCGTGGCGGCGAGAACTTGCCGCCCGAGAACCTAACCGATTTTAAACAACGGCTGGTCGCAGAGGTTGCGCGCGAAATGGGAGAAGCATAGATATGAAAGGCAGATTTAAAACGGAGGTGGCCCATAGCTAGGGAAGCGAGAATCAATCATCAAATTCGTGCCCGTGAAGTGCGGGTAATCGGAGCTAAGGGGGAACAGTTCGGAGTGATGCCGCTCCATGAGGCGCTGAAACAGGTAGAAGCCCAGGAGCTCGATTTGGTCGAAGTCGCTCCCGATGCGCAGCCGCCGGTTTGCCGAATGATGGACTACGGCAAATTTCGCTATGAACAGAAAAAAAAGTCGCACGGACCGAAAAAACACACTTTGGTCGAAATCAAAGAAGTAAAGATGGGTTCTCGTACGGACGCCCACGATGTAGAGCACAAGGTTCGCAACATTCGCCAGTTCATCGAAAAGGGCCAGCGGGTCAAGGTGTCGGTATTCTTTCGCGGCCGGGAAATTACGCACCCCGAGCTGGGCCGGCAGATGCTGCGGGGTGTGGTGGATCAGGTCCAAGATGTGGCCAAAGTCGATATCGAGCCGCGCCTGGAAGGTCGAAACATGGCGATGCTGCTGACGCCGAAGTGAGGGTCCGAGCGAGCCAAATTAAGTTTATTAGCTTAAAGGAGTATCGCAGTGCCAAAAATCAAAACCAACCGATCGGCAGCAAAAAGATTTCGCCTGACCGGCAGCGGAAAAATCAAACGCAATAAAGGATTTAAACGGCACATTCTCTCGTCGAAGAACAAAAAGCGAAAAAGACATTTACGTCAGGCGACGATGGTTTCGGCGGTCGAGTCCCGGAATATCCGCCAGCTCATACCCTACAAGTAACGACGAGCGCTTCATGGGCTTGCAGTCAGCGCACGCAAATGAGAGCGGCGGGAGAGATTCCTGGCATTTCGCTCGGAATAACAAACGCTCTAATCTCGAGCCGATCCGATGCACTCGCAGTAAACTTGAGATCTTTAGCGAGTTCTATTTCGAAGCAGCACGATCGATGACCGATAGCCGAGCTGGAGCGCTCATCGTCAAATAAGCTTAAACAAGGAGTTTCAAAGTGCCTAGAGCAAAAGGCGGCAGTAAATCGAGACAAAGACGCAAAAAGATCATGAAGCTGGCCAAGGGTTATGTTGGCGGGCGGGGGCGGCTCTATCGGTCGGCGCGGGAAACAGTGGAGCGCGCGCTATCGTTTGCCTATCGTGACCGGCGGGTGAAAAAACGGACTTTTCGGGGGTTGTGGATTACCAGGATCAGCGCGGCGGCAAAAATGAATGGCCTTTCATACAGTCAACTGATCAAGGGCCTCAAACAAGCTGGTGTCGAATTGGACCGCAAGATCCTGGCGGAAATCGCGGCGGCAGATCTGCCGGGATTTAACCAATTGGCTGAAACCGCAAAATCTCACCTTGGCAGTTAAACGCTAGAGTCTTCACCGTCGAATGAACGATTCTCTGGAAGCTCTCGAACGAGAGGTTCTGGACCGCATCCAGCAAGGCAATTCTGAGCAGGAGCTGGAACAGATCCGAATCGATGTCCTCGGCCGGAGCGGCAGAGTCACACTCCTGTTGCGTGGCTTAAGGGAGATCGCGCCGGAGGAGCGACCGCGCCAGGGGGAGCGGCTGAATCAGCTCCGACGCGCGGTCGAGATAGCACTGGAACGCAGGCTCGAGATCGTCAAGGAGCAGGCTAAAGGCAGGGCTCTTGCCGAAGAGCGGATCGATATCACGCTGCCCGGCACGCGGGCGGCACGAGGCGCGTCTCATCCGCTGACACTCGTGATTGACGAGATTATCGACATATTCTGGGGCATGGGTTTCGAAGTCGCGCGCGGACCGGACATCGAAGACGACTACCACAATTTCGAAGCGCTCAATTTTCCCAAAGATCATCCGGCTCGCGACATGCAAGACACTTTTTTTGTTTCCAACGATCGGGTGCTCCGAACCCATACGTCACCGGTGCAAATTCGCACGATGGAAACGCGCAAGCCGCCGCTTCAGGTGGTGGTCCCCGGTGCGGTTTACCGTCACGATGATGACGCCACGCATTCACCCATGTTTCATCAGGTGGAAGGCTTCGTGGTCGACCAGGCGATTGCGTTTTCCGACTTGAAAGGGGTGCTCACTAGCTTCCTGCGGCAGATCTTTCAAGGAGAATTCGGCGTCAGGTTTCGGCCGAGCTTTTTCCCCTTCACCGAACCCAGCGCGGAGATCGACATACAATGCGTCATTTGCGGCGGCGTCGGCGCGCTCGGCTCCGGTCAGACTTGCCGGGTGTGTAAGGCGAGCGGTTGGCTAGAGATTCTTGGCGCCGGCATGATCGATCCGGCGGTTTTTAGATTTGTCGGCTACGATCCCGAAAAGGTCTCTGGCTTTGCTTTCGGCATGGGAGTCGAAAGAATTGCAATGCTCAAGTACGGCATTGACGATATCCGGCTCTTTTTTCAAAACGATTTAAGATTTTTACGGCAGTTTAGTTAAGTTAATTTCGCTGGAAGTGTTGGCAGATGATCGACACTTCATAGTCCGGAATAGATTTCTTCATGAAACTCACTCTCAACTGGCTCAAGGAGTTTGTCGCTTTTACAGGCACGCCAGAGGAACTGGCGCGATTGCTGACCATGGCGGGACTCGAAGTGGAGTCGCTAAGTTCATTGCGTGAGCCTGACACGAATCGTGAAGATTGGCTGCTAGAAATCGCCGTAACACCCAACCGCGGCGACTGCCTGGGCATCGCAGGGATCGCGCGCGAAGTTGCCGCGCTCAGCGGTGCCGAGCTTAAAGCGATGGCGACGCTGCCGAGCAAGAAAAGTTCGCAGCCCGGGAAACGCGTCGCCATTCAAATCGTAGATGCGCATCTTTGTCCACGCTATTCAGCACAAATCATCGACAATCTGTCGATCGCCGAATCACCGCTCTGGTTGCGCCATCGCCTTGAGGCCTGCGGTATACGTGCGATCAACCACGTCGTCGACGTGACCAACTATGTCATGCTGGAAACCGGTCAGCCGCTTCACGCCTTCGACTGGGACCAGCTGCCGGAGAAAAGTATTGTGGTTCGCCCAGCGGGCGAGCTCGAGAAGTTCACAACGCTGGATGGCGTAACGCGCGACCTTGCGCACGACGATTTGCTGATTTGCGCCGGGGAAGCTCCGGTGGCGCTCGCCGGTATCATGGGTGGGAGCGATACCGAAGTACGCGCTTCGACTGGTGTGATCTTGCTCGAAAGCGCAAATTTCTCTTCGTCGAGCATACGGCGAACGGCTAAGCGTCTCGGGATGCATAGCGAGGCATCTCATCGGTTTGAGCGCGGCGTCGACTCTGAAGGAACGATCAGAGCCCTCGATCGCGCGGTCTGGTTGCTGCGAGAAATCGCCGGCGGAGTTCAGGTGAGCGCGGTCGCTGATGAGTATCCCGGCCGGATCGAACCGCGGACCGTTCAGCTACGGGCGGAGCGGATTGAGCGATTGCTTGGGGTCCAGATCGACTTTCGAGATGCTGAAAGACTTCTTGGCGCCCTCGGCCTGAAACTTGAGCACCGACCAAAGCAGCGGAGCTTGAAAATCACAGTGCCCGAAAGCCGGCCCGATTTGACACGCGAAGCAGATTTGATCGAGGAACTCGCGCGGCTAAATGGCTATGACAAGATTCCGACAACGTTACCGGCGTTTAAACTTTCGGCTAAGCTCGACAGGGGGCTGGCTTGGGAACGAAAACTCCGCGGACTGTTGAATGGCGAAGGTATGACCGAAGTCATCAACCTGCCCTTCGTTTCTGAACAGTTGAACAGCTGTTTTACGGGGCTTTGGCAAGAAAACGCTTTGGCACCGGTCGCGGTCATCAATCCACTGGCGAAAGAAAATAACGAAATGCGCCACAGCTTGATTCCCGGCTTGGTCGAGAATCGGCGTTTCAACCTGACGCAGAAGTGTCAAGCCTTTTGGGGTTATCAGCTTGCAAAGGTGTTTCGGCTGGCGCCGGGAGGCGAACCCGAGGAGAAGCTTTGTCTCGGCGGACTGTTGTGCGGACGGCCCGTACGACATGGCTTGCATATGCGCGAGAACGCTGAGCCGGGATTTCTCGACGCCAAGGGTATGGTGGAAGCGATCTTGGATTTATTTTCGTTGAACAGCGCGGTTTCCTGGGCGCGCGCGAGTACAAAGTTTTTACACCCCGGAAAATCGGCATGGGTCCGATACAACGAAGACGATTTGGGCTATGTGGGTGAGCTGCATCCGGATGTTGCCGAGCGCTTCGATGCCTCGCAAGTACTCGTATTTGAACTTGACTTCGATAAATTGCTTCAGTATGCTCCGCGCCGAATAGCTGCGAAGCCGCTGCCACGCTTTCCGGCCGTCGAGCGAGACGTCGCGATTGTAGTTGATCGCGACTTTGCCGCTCAGCAAGTCATCGGTTGGATCCATGACCTGGGTGAACCGTTGATCGAACATGTTGAAGTTTTTGACCAGTACGTCGGCGCACCGATTCCGAACGGGAAAAAGAGTCTCGCCTATCGGGTATCCTATCGTGCTGACGACAGGACGCTTACCGACAACGACGTTAACGAGCTGCATGGAACGTTGGTGGATCGACTGGGGAAAACTTTTGGCGCCGAGCGGCGAAGTTGATGAACTAGATCGCTGCGATTCTAGGGAAGAGGTGTAATATGACAAAAGCGGAAATTATCACGCGCATCTACGAAAAAGTCGGATTTTCTAAGAAGGATGCGACGGACGTGGTGGAGGCGACATTCGACATTATAAAGACCTGCTTGGAACGCGGCGAAAAAGTGAAAATTTCAGGGTTTGGAAATTTCGTGGTCAACACGAAGCGGCCGCGCAAGGGACGAAATCCGCAAACCGGCGATGAAATCATTATCGTGGGGAGAAAAGTTTTGACGTTCAAAGCGAGTCAGATCATGAAAAAGAGTCTCAATGGCATCGCTTCGACTACACCGGAATCGGCATCGGGCTCATCGGCATCGGAATGAGAGAACGCCATGCCTCCTCGTCTGCCGGAAAAAATATATTTTAAAATCGGCGAGGTGAGTGAAATCGTCGGTGTTGAACCGTACGTGTTGCGCTACTGGGAAACAGAGTTCGATTTGCTGAAACCTTCCAAAGCTCCCTCCAAACATCGACTTTATAAAAAGCGGGATGTAGAGCTTCTGCTGGATATCAAGCGGCTCTTGTACACTGAAGGCTTTACGATCGAGGGAGCGCGCAAGAAATTAAAAGAATCGAAAAAAGAAGAAAAGAACCAACTCAAGCTGCCCCTTTCCGAACAAAAGTATAAGACGGCATTAGTGAAACTGAAGAAAGACCTGGAATCCCTGCGGCGGCTACTTTCCTGATTGACTTCGCTGTGGGGAAAGCTTCTGGAAACCGCGAAATTTGCTTTGCTCGTTTTGGAATGTTAATTTTCGCACACCTCACCAAGGTATCGGGGCGTAGCGCAGCCTGGTAGCGCACACGCTTGGGGTGCGTGTGGTCGGTGGTTCAAATCCACTCGCCCCGACCATCACTTACTAATTTAACTCCGTACCGATCACCGCCCGCAGAAAAGCCGTTGTCATTGTCCAAGTCTCGACATGTGTTTATTTCCGTCCGGTACGAGTGCGTGCCGCTTTACGCGCTGCGGCGGAGCGTCCTCGGCGTCCCTTCGTGCGCGCAGCTTGTCGAGCGGCGTTTGAGCGGGAGGCTCGCGACCGTTTTCGCGCGGCGGAGCGAGCCTGCTTTCGCAACGCTTTGCGGGACGCAGCGCTATGCCCTTCGCGTTTGAGCGCCCGCTCGCGCGCTTTGGAGCGATCACCAGACGCACGCGATTTTTTCTTACGACCTGCTTGATAATCTCGCTCGGCGTTGCGCCGCGTCGATTCTGACACTTTGCCCTTTCGCGGGGGAGCAAGCTTGACGCCCGCGCGCCGCGCTTTGGATAAGCCAATCGCTATTGCCTGCTTCGGCGAACGGGCGCCGTGCTTACGTTCTCTGATGTGGTGAATTTCCTCACGAACAAACTCGCCGGCTTGGGTACTGGGTGATTTTCCTTCGCGCTTGGCCTTTCGCACTCTATCAATGGTTTGTTTCTCGGGCATAAAACCTCCTCCGTTTGTGAAAGAAATCAGCAATGGCTATGCCATTTCTGAGTGCTGCAGCGGTTTTCGGGACTCGGGAAATAGTCGCGTGATGAGCGTTGCATATTCGTCAGGAATTTCTTACAAGAGTAAACATTCCTCCAGCCGAGCCCGTCCCAACATGAAGTTTAACGAGTTATCCATAGAAGAAATTCGCGCAAAACTGCTTCACGGCAATCAACCGATCACGGCTCAGTTCTTGACCAAGCTTAGCCGAGACCCTCGTCAAGGTGTGCGCAAAATGCGCGATTTGCTCAGAAGGCGTTTTGAAAAAGAACGTGCAGAGCGCGCCCGCATACAAAACATGTTGAATTTTGAACGGCTGCTCTGGAAATCGGGAGTTCGATTTGTCGCGGGTGTCGACGAGGTTGGAGTAGGCCCTTTGGCGGGACCTGTCGTTGCCGCAGCGGTGGTGTTTCCGCCGGGTACGGAACTGCTTGGGATTGATGATTCCAAAAAGTTGGAATCGGAACAGCGCACGCGACTCGCGGCAATTATTCGTGAACGTGCGACCGCCATCGGGCTTGGTTGGGCGGAAGTGGATGAAATTGACCATCTGAATATCTACCAAGCCGGGCTTCTGGCAATGAGCCGCGCGGTTAACGCTCTGCCGTCCCCGCCCGAGCATCTACTGATCGATGCCCGAACTATTCCAGAGATTGCGATTCCGCAGAACGCTTTCAACAAAGGCGATGGGATCAACTTTTCGATTGCCGCCGCATCGATCATCGCCAAGACGCATCGAGATAGCCTAATGGAAAACTTCGAGACGAAATATCCTGGTTACGGCTTTGCGCAGCACAAGGGTTATGGAACAGCAGAGCACCAGGACGCAATTCGCCGTCTCGGACCTTGCCCAATCCATCGACTGTCGTTTCCCTTCATCCGGGAGCTTTGCGGAGAGTTTTCCGAGCTGTTCTATGTGCTCAAACAGCAGCTCCAAGACGTGAATTCAAGTCCAGCGTTGCGCGTTTTCGAAAAGCGGCTCAAAGATCGCTGGTCGGAACTGGAGGAAAGGGAACAGCGCAAAATTAGATTAATGCTGATACGTCGCTGGAAAACGATTTAGATTGCCGTGACTTGACGTCCTTAGCTCACATGAGCTCGCCCATTGAGCAGTATTGGCTCGGCACGATTCGGTTGAAGGATTGCGCCACTAAACTTTCTTGACTTTGCAAACCGGCCCGGTTTACAAGACTCAAATCGGCAGAAATTATCGGGTCAAAGATAATGACGATTTCTTAGTCGATTACCGTATTCACAGGCATCGGGGGTAGCGCAGATGAGCGGACAGTCGGTGGAGCGCCTAATGGAGATCGTTCTGCAGATGCGAATCAACCTGACACACGTCACGGAAACTCTTTACGAACAGACTTGTGAAATCCGCGAGCAACTCGGCGCTGTGTTCGATGAGGAAAAACATTCCCTAGAAATCTGTCTCAAAGCAGTGGACCAAAAGCTTGAGGAGTGTTCGGTGTGCATTGCCGATTACCGACGACTGCACCTAAAGCTCACGAATATGCATCACAAACTTGTCCAGCTCGGCGCAGAGCCGGACGGCTTGCCGCCTCCTTTGCCCGTGCAGAGTATTGAAGAAATCATTGCCTGGCGGTTGGGAGAGCTCAAGAACCATAGCCGTTTGTAGAGGCCGATTCCCAGCCGCTGTTTTCATTTCCCTCAATATTGTTCATTCGAGAGAGCTCGATTTATAGCAAGCATTTGGCTTCTGTGCTATTTTCGTGACAGATGTTTTTTGCCTTTGTTGTTTCGTGAAGGTGAAGTTGTCGGAAGCCGGTGCGCAAGATTTTGTCTGGGCCAGAGAACGGATGGTCCAGGAACAAGTCGTAGCTAAGGGCATTCAAGATCTTCGGGTGATTGCCGCATTGCGTAAAATTCCGCGACATCTATTCGTGGATACAGGAATTGTCAATCGCGCCTACGATGACAGCGCGCTACCCATAGGGGAAAAACAGACGTTGTCCCAACCGTATATGACGGCGCGAATGGTCGAAGCGCTATCGCTTGCGGGCGATGAAAAGGTCCTGGAGATCGGAACCGGATCCGGTTATCAAACCGCGCTGCTTGCAGAGCTCTGCTTCAATGTGTTTTCGGTTGAAAAGATCCGGGTTTTGTCGCGCAAGGCGCGAACTCTCTTGGATCAACTGGGTTACCAGAATATCGCGCTCCACGTTGGTGACGGTACGATCGGCTGGTCGGAGCACGCGCCTTACGACGCGATTGTGGTCAGCGCGGGTTCGCCTTCGGTTCCCCCACCGCTCGTCGAGCAACTCGGTCCACGTGGTCGCTTAGTAATTCCGATTGGAGACGAGCAAACGCAAACGCTATGTCGTGTAAGCCGCAACTCGTCGGGGTTCGAAAAACAACAACTCGGTGAATGCAAGTTTGTCAAGCTTTTCGGCAAATACGGCTGGCGCAACTAACGTCGGTTTCTGTGATGCGCGTTTACCGCCGAGCGATTGTACGATAACCGCACTGCGAAAGTTTCAGGCCGGAGTTTTCTTCGGAGTTCCTCTTCTGTTTTCACTGTTACCCGGTTGCGCGCCGCAGACAGCTAGTATTTCGCCGCCGTCGTCAGGACGTTCCTATGGCGTTTATCACATTGTCAAACCGGGCGAGAATTTATATCGCATCAGCAGAGCCTATGACGTTTCGATCGAGGAACTGGCGCGCGTCAATGGCATCAAGGACCCGAAGCGGATTCTCAGCGGTCAGCGACTACTGATCCCGGGCGCTCGGCGAACAGTTCCCGCCGAGACGATTACACCGTCAGAAGTCGCCCAGCCCGATCGTGGCGTAATGTCGCCTGACTCACTGGAAGAACCACTGATCTGGCCAATTGCGGGCACCGTCAATTCCGGTTTTGGCGCGCGAGGTTCCGGATTTCACGACGGTGTCGATATCGCCGCTCCGGAGGGTACTCCCGTTCGCGCCGTGGAAAGAGGCGAAGTCATTTACAGCGATCAGCTCCGCGGCTACGGCAATATTGTGATCATACGCCATGGCGGCGAGATCGTTTCGGTTTACGCTCACAACCAGGTGAATCTTGTCCGTGCTGGACAAGATGTGGAGCAAGGCGACATTGTCGCGAAGGTCGGGAGCACGGGACGGGTGACCGGCCCGCATCTGCATTTTGAGATCCGTAAGCACAATGTGGCGCAGGATCCGGTTCGCTACCTACCGCAGTTGTGCTGCAACGGAGCATCCGCTAGTGTCGACCCGAAGAGTTAGGAGTGGGGCGCGCGAAACGGAATCGGCACCCACCAACATTTAAGATGCATATCCCCTGTTACCAGTGCAGTTTTCAAACGAGAGGATAGCTTCGAGATGAATGGCGATGTTGCGGCAATTCGGCATGCGATACGGGACATTCCCAATTTTCCTAAGCCGGGAATCACTTTTAAGGATATCACGCCACTATTAGCGAATGGGCCTTTGTTTGGCAAAACCATCGACCTGATCGGCAACCGTTATGAGCGAGAAAAAATCGACATCGTCCTCGGCATCGAGTCGCGCGGGTTTATTGTCGGTGCGGCGTTGGCCTACAAGCTCAAGGCGGGATTCAGTGTCGTCCGCAAACCGGGAAAACTACCCTATGAGACCCACAGTGAAAGTTACGAGCTCGAGTATGGTCGCGATAGCTTGGAAATCCATATCGATGCGATTCCACGCCATGCTCGGGTGATCATCGCGGATGATCTGATCGCCACCGGTGGCACTGCAGCGGCCACAGCCGCACTGGTGACAAGACTCGGCGGGACGGTGGTGGAGTGTGCTTTTATCATCGAGCTCGGGTTTCTGAACGGCCGGCAGAAGTTGCAACCGTACAGGGTTTACTCATTGCTCCAATTCGATTCTGAATGAGTGCAATTGCTTTGTCATCGCAGTGTTTCGCTTCCTTGACATGTCCCTGCTATGCTCTATACAGTGACAGTTGGATGGGACAAAAGTCGTCCATCGCAAATCAACATATCTAACTCAATTCAGATATAGCTGATGAAAAGAATAGAAGAAATGTCGCTCTGGGAGCGGCTCTATTTCCCAGAGGTGATTCGGGGTCTTACAGTGACCGGATACCGCTTTTGGCGGAACCTCGCAATTCACCTTCTACAGATGTTTGGCTTGGCGAAGAACGCGAAGGCGGCAATCACCGTACAATACCCGGAAGAGCGGCTACCTTACCCGGATACCTATCGGGGCCGTCATCGACTCACGCTCAAGGAAGACGGGTCGGTGCAATGCACCGCCTGCTTTCTTTGCGCTACCGCGTGCCCGGCGGAGTGCATCTATATCGAGGCTGGCGAGTATCCGGATAATCCGGTGGAAAAGTTTCCGGTACGATACGAGATCGACACGCTTCGGTGTATTTACTGCGGCTACTGCGTAGAAGCATGCCCCTGTGATGCCATTCGCATGGATTCCGGAACCCATCCCGGCAATCTCGGTTTCGGCCGAAAGGAATTCGTCGAAACCAAAGAAGTGCTAATGGAGCGCTCGAAAGAACTTGCCGAAAAGGGTAAAGAAGGCCTTTACGAAGAATACGTCAAGCCGTACCGCCACGTTTAATCTCTAGACGTTCTCGCCTTATCCGAAGGAGGACTTAG
>JBIOXP010000304.1:0-5472 GCA_044869705.1 Binatia bacterium
GCGTGTCTTCGTTTTTACCGGCAACCGGAACGAACAAAGGTTGGCCGAATTTTTCGAGGCCGAATTTAGCGATCACCTTCTGTGTCTCCGGCGCGACCATAAAGTCAGCGAATGCCTTTCCTCCAACCGAATTGACGCGCGGACCGCTAGCGGGATTCACCTCCATTACGGAGTAGATATTCAAGAGCGCTTTGTCGCCTTCGATCAAAATGGGCAACATAATCTTCTTGCCAAACGCTAAATAGGTTCCTCGATCTGTGATCGTGTACGCGTTGCGCTCATTGGCAATGCCCAGAGTCGCACCCATACCTTGCCCAGCTTCTATATACCAAGGGCCCTTCGGCTCGACGCCGGCAGATTTCCAGAGCGATTTTTCCAAGACATGAGTTCCTGAATTATCGCCCCGGGAAACAAAATTGGCCTTTGCTTGCGCGATCCGTTTGAGCGCGTCTACGGCGTTCTTCGTCGAACGCACTTTAGCCGGATCGTCTTTAGGTCCGATGATCACGAAATCGTTGTACATGACCAAGCGTCGATTGAGTAGTTTGCCCTGAGCGACATATCGTTTTTCCAAAGTCGGCGCATGCACGAGTGCCACGTCCGCATCCCCTTTGGCAGCGAGCGCCAGAGCTTGACCGGTGCCTACCGAGACGGTTTTAACGGAGTATCCTGTCTGTTTTTCAAAGAGCGGAACCAAAACATCGAGCAAACCGGAATCCTGAGTGCTCGTCGTGGTGGAAAGGATGAGGTTTTTTTGACTCGGCTTTGCCGCATGGACTACATTCAACGCCCCGAGCGAAATAAGCAATAAAATGAGAGTCGGCATGACACCTCCCGGTTTAGCCGATATTTCACGAACGGAGCAATATTTCCGCCGGAACCGTAGTCCCCTTTAATCTCTGCCAATGCACGACTTAACAGTTTTATCTGCTGTTGTCTTTCCCTAGAGACTTATCCTATAGCAGCCATGTAAGACACGAGTTTCGACCCTGGCGATTAGTCACGAACTCAGCGCATTGCGACGTTGAGTCGGCATGCTCGTTCCTTGGTCGGCTCGTCATGATAAAAGCACCTCACTGGAGGTTGGTATGATTTCGCTGACTCAATACAAGACTGGAGAAGTCATCATTCGAGAACACGACGTTGGCGAAACGGCCTATGTGATCGCGGAAGGGCGCGTCGAAGTCAGTAAAGAGTTGAACGGCCAAACCGTTCACCTGGCCTACCTCGGCGCCGGAGAAACTTTCGGCGAAATGAGCATGATCGACGAAAAGCCACGTAGCGCGACGGTTACAGCTGTTACAGAGACTCTGGTGAGTGAGATTCGGCGGGACGATTTCTTCACCAGCTTTCAGACAGATCCCAAGGTAGCGCTCCAACTGTTGAAAGTTCTCTTTGAGCGCTTGCGTGAGGCGGATGCCATGATCCTGGAGCTCCAAAAAGCCGGCTCGCAGCGCCAGCTGGGCCCGACGGAAGTCTTGCCCGCAACTCCAGCTCGGGAACGACCCACTATTACGCTCGAAGGGATAACGCCGCGAGCTGCCGGCGCTTTGCCGATCACTCCTTTCCAGATCACGCGTTTCCCGTTTCGTATTGGCAGAGAGAGCCCAGATCCACTGGTTTATAACGATTTGACGCTTCCCGATTTTGTGCCACTACAAATCTCTCGGCATCATCTGACCTTCATCACACAAGATGGCCGTGTAGGCGTGGTGGACCGAGGTAGTACCCTAGGTTCATGGATAGATGGTCAACAGATCGGCGGGCCATCGCGTCTGTCCGGCCCGGTATTTTTTACTCGGCCAGAAGGGCTTCTCGTGTTAGGCCATCAAGACTCCCCGTTCAGATATCGCGTTAACATTGCTACTAAGGTTGCGTGAGACTCTGAGCAACTACTGGGCTGTAGATTTGATTTGCGTCTGTCTCGAGGCACCCTCCGACGAGCTCAGGGCGAGCGGTCGAGGCAACAGTCCGTCGTGCTGAGGCTCTCAAAGTTTGAAGGGCCAACGCTAAATGCCGTTACAGTTCACTTAATACTTCTCCGCAACTCCGATTGTCCGTTTACGGGTTCGTAGCTGCGGTTTCACAAGCCAATATGGTGCCAGCTCTATTTCAGGGAACGCATGTCGATAACGAAGCGGTATTTCACGTCGCTTTTGAGCAGGCGCTCGTGAGCTTGGTTGATCTCCTGAATCGGAATCAGTTCGATGTCGGCAGTGATGTTATGGTCGGCGCAGAAATCGAGCATCTCCTGGGTCTCCAGGCTGCCGCCGATCGCGGTCCCCGCGACCTGGCGCCGTTTCATGAGCAGCCCGAAAACAGCGATCGACAGCGGTTGTTCCGGCGCGCCGACCATAGTCAGTGTTCCGTCCCGCTTCAGCAAGTCGATGTAGGCGTTCAAGTCGTGCTCTGCTGAGACCGCGTCCAAGATAAAGTCGAAACTGTTCAGATGCTTGCGCATCTCTGCGGCGTTTTTTGAGACCACAACTTCGTGCGCGCCAAGGCGCAGTCCGTCGGCAATCTTGTTTGGGGACGTGGTAAAGAGCACCACATAACCGCCGAACGCATTGGCGAATTTCACAGCCATGTGACCGAGTCCGCCCAGTCCGACCACACCGACCTTATGCCCTTTGCCGACCTTCCAATGACGTAGCGGCGAGTATGTCGTGATGCCCCCGCACAGCAGCGGTGCGATACCGGGAAGGTTCAATTTGTCAGAAACCTTGAGTACGAATCTCTCGTCCACGACGATGCTCTCGCTATAGCCGCCATAAGTGACGCCGCCAAGGTGCTTATCCGGCCCATTGTAGGTGAGCGTAGGCAAACTATCGCAATACTGCTCTTCACCGGCGCGGCAACTCGCACACGTTCGGCAGGAGTCCACCATGCAGCCGACCGCGGCAATATCTCCTGCTTTCAGCTTCTTTACTGCGTTCCCTGTTTTCACAACCCGACCAACGATCTCATGGCCCGGGATACAGGGATAAACGGTGGGCATCGCATCCGGCCATTGATTGCGCACTTGGTGCAAATCCGAATGACACACGCCGCAATACAAAATATCGATCTGCACATCCTGTGGTCGCGGCAAACGCCGCCGCACTGTGAAGGGTGCCATCCCGGAACTCGGGCTCTGCGCAGCGTAGGCTCTCGCAAGGTACGTGTCTGCGCTATGCGAAAACCGTTCTTCGTTTATAGCGGTGTCTTGAGTCGCTTCGCTCATTTTGGCGTTCTCCTTATAATCCTTAACGCACTGGGAAATAACAAACACGAATAGGGCTTACTCCAGCGGCTTTAACTCACCGAGCATTGTCGGTAGCAACTCGCTCACAGTCGGATGAATGTGCATCGCACGCTGAAGCATCGTGTACGGCGCTTTCGCGTACATAATGTCCAGAATCGAGTGAATCACCTCGTCGCATTCAATGCCTAAAAGCGCTGCGCCGAGAATCGCTTGCGTCTCAGCATCGACGACAATCTTCATGAACCCTTGCGTCTCGCCTTTTTCAACCGCCCGGCCCACGCGCGTCATCTCTCGTTTGCCGATCAAAATCTTCCGTCCCGATCTGCGCGCTTCAGTTTCAGTGATTCCGGCTCTGCCTAACGGCGGATCGGTATAGAGAGCATAGGCGGTTATTCGATCACTCACGCGACGTTGATCGCCGTCCAACAGATTGGCCGCGACAATCTCATAATCGTTATATGCGGTATGGGTGAACGCTCCACGTCCGTTGCAATCACCGAGCGCGTAAATACCGTCTACGTTGGTGCGAAGCTGATCGTCGACCACGATGTAGCCCCGCTGATCCATCTTGATTCCTGTCTTCTCGAGACCGAGATCGGCCGTGTTCGGTATGCGGCCAACGGCGAGAAGCACATGCGAACCAAAGACCGCCTTGTCCCCGCTGCTGCAATCCACATCCACAGCGATTTTGTCGCCGTGCTTTTTCAGTGAGATGCATTTCGCTTCCAACCGAATCGCGATGCCTTCGTTCTCCAGGATGGTCCTAACGGCCTCCGAAACGTCCTCGTCCTCGCGCTGAATGAGATGTTTTCCCATTTCAACGACCGTCACCTGGCCGCCAAAGCGGCGGTACATTTGAGCGAACTCCAGCCCCACATAGCTGCCACCTACGACAACTAAATGCTCGGGCAGAAAATTCACATCCATCATCGTCGAGTTATTCAAGTAGCTCACCTGATCGAGGCCGGGGAGCGGCGGCGTCGAGGCGCGCCCGCCCACATTGATGAAAATTTTATTCGCTTCGAGCAATTCCGCGCCGACGCGAATCCGCCGCGCATCCTCAAACCGTGCGTGCCCTTCGTACACGGTCAGGTTTTCAGTGTTTCTTAGCCATTGTTCCACGCCGTCCTGCGAGCGATGCACGACAGCATCTTTCCTTTCTTTGACCTTCTTCATGTCCAGCGTGATCGAGCCGCCGATGTTCACGCCGTAGTCAGAAGCATGTCGCGCCACATGAGCGGCGCGCGCGCTGGCAATCAAAGTCTTTGTCGGGATGCAACCGGTGTTGACACACGTGCCGCCAAAGCGCTGGCGCTCAATCACGGCTACTTTCATTCCAGCGTTTGCCAGCCGTACCGCGAGCGATGGCCCGGCCTGTCCAGTCCCAATCACAATGGCATCATAAGTCGTGGCCATACATACTCCCGTAAAGAAATGCCGCCTTCGGGTGCTTGGGTATTGCTAATCTCGTCCGCGTAATGTGACATCATTCGAGACCGCCTGTCATACCAATGGCTTTATACTATAGGGCTAACTCGCGTTTGCTGATCCTTGATCGGCATAAGAACGCGGCCGGCATGAGTCACGTGAACCACCGCGATCGTCACGTCACTGTTCGATTAGACGCGATCGGTGTTCGAGTTCGGAATGGCGGCAGCGATTTCTCGTTTGACTTGGCCGGCCGGCTTGTCTTCCCGCAGGCCCTTGAACGATGGATGGCGTAACAAACCTTCGCTTGTCCAGCCGGTAAATGCGATCTCGCATACCAGATCCGGCTTTACCCAATGGACGCCCTTTGCGTCCGCGCCCCGCGGTGGATTGACAAAAGACGGCGAGCTGCTTTCGATTCGATCGAGCCGGGCGCGAACATCGCGTAGTGTTTTGTTAGTGAAACCGGTGCCAACTCGACCTGCATAGCGCAAGTTTCCGTTGTGATAAACTCCCAACAGGAGAGCGCCCAGATTCGCCCGCGATCCGGCCGGATCGGTAAACCCGCCAATGACTCTTGACGCATTTGATCTTGAGCCAGTCTTTGCCGCGTCCGGAGCGATACGGCTCGTTTTTTCTCTTCGAGACAATGCCTTCGAGACCCATTGAGCAAGCTTTGTGAAAAAGCTCCTCACCCCGGCCAATCCAATGCTCGCTGTAGCAGAGCGCCGGACCCGTTGTCGAGCGGCCGTGTAGCGGCAGAATCTTTTTCAGCTCTTCTTTCCTGGCCAGGAGCGGCT
>JBIOXP010000305.1:0-8460 GCA_044869705.1 Binatia bacterium
CGACTAGGCTAATCGGTATTTCCTGCAAAAATGACGCGAAGCGCTCGGCACGCCGTTGATTCGCGGAGAGTCGTGCCCACCGGGCAGGACATCTCCTGAAGTGCTGAAGCCTCAGCTTTGGTTGTACATCAAAACCTTGACATCCATCCGCCTCATTTTGTGACAAAGAGCCCGAAGCTGATACGCTGCAGCCACAGGCGATCACAGAAACTAGGATTTCACCGCTTGGCTGATAACATGTCTCGAACGAAATGACGTCCTAAGGTTTTTCGGAATCGAGCTTTGCAATCCGAGCAGCGATAAGGCCAAACGCCAAAAATGCTTATGGGCTTTTCAAAGAAGTACCGATGCGACCGCGCGATTTGCGTGCTCCGACAGTACGGACATGATTCGTCAGTTAAAACTCGACGATCGGGGAGGAATTTGGATAAGTTTAGCTTTTGATAAATTCGCCAACCCGAGAGTCGCGGTAGAGAATCACGCAATAACTTCTGAACGTCCCATTTATTCAGCAGCGAGTACGCAAAATCTACAGCGATGATGAAAATCGAAGCTAACAAGATATTGACAAGGGTGGACATGTCGCTACGCCTCCAGGTGCTCTGTTCTGCTTAAAACTGTAACAAGCGCATATTGGCTCTGCTACGGGTAAAGCGGAATCCAGGCAACACCCCACCTGCAACGAATAAGCGCCCCGGTACGTAAGCTCAAACGTTTGGTTGGAAGGACTTCAGCTTATCCGGTTCGAGAGCTAATACAATACCTTGGAAAAAAATGAATGAAACGCCGATCTTGGCGCGAGGCACCGGCCAATGAGAACAGTCGCGACAGGGCGGCGTAGATTCCGCTTCGCGTTAAAGTCATTAAGATTCACGTGCTTCGTTACGATTGTAATCGCAGCTCGTGCGCCAGCGGCCCACGTCCAGAAAGTGTCCTGAGTAAAGACGACGGAAATCGGGGCGAAACTGTTAATGTGATTCGTTTAATAGCACCAGTTGCAATTCATCGGCGAATTTGAGCAATAAAACGCTACGACAGCTAGGATCCAGCAGGAGGTTCCAAATGGCTACTTACGACATTTCCGTTCAGTGTAAGGATTGCGGCAAAGTTCATCCGGTCCTACTGAGAATCGATCTCGATACTGGACCTGCTGAGAAGCGCAGTATAGCCGACGTATTTCGCGGCCGTTTGCTCCCGCCCCAACTAGCAGCCATCAAGGGTCACAGGGCCTTCTGTTACAAAACTGGCCGGCAATTTCCGCTGCAAAAAGATGATGACATTTTTCTCGTTCCGCCATTAAAGTTCCGACGGTACTCGGCCGTCCGATAGCGAGTCCTGATCGCGGGTAGATCGCTTGAGCTTGTCCCCGCTGCCACGGTTGGCAGGCTCATTGGTTGGACGACGGCCATCACAGCACAACAAGCATCAGCTGACCTTTATCACGCATACTTGCCGTGCAAAGTCGTGGACCGAGCTAGTACCCTAACGGCATAGAGAATTGAGTCCTGGTCCGGGCGGACTCCATTTGCCAGAAGCTGAGGTTCGCCACAAGCGCGAGTGCTTGGACGCAACCGGCAAGCGTTCTGCCGAGCTGAAGTGGTGAAATAACCAGGCGACAAGCTGCGGAATAATGGTTGAATTTTGCCGAAATCCCGCGACGCCTGTCTTGCCGCCCGGCTTGTGAATTCTCGCTCTTATCCGTTCAATTACTTGCAACAGCTCTGACAAAACTCCAATCGGTCACTTCTTTCTCGGAAATATCCTGTTTCAGGCCGAGAATTTCTTTGTCGAGGCGCGGCTCGTTCGCCAGACTCTTTTTTCCAACATCGCCGTTCTCATTTAGCGATCGGACCGCAAGGTCATAAACTCTCCCAACGTATGGTCCGCTGATGCTCAGATAGCGCTTCATAACCTCCAGCGTTTCTTCCTTATTGGTTTTGAAGAACCTGAGTCCTTTCAAGCTCGCCCGAATCATTCTTTTGATCTGCTCGGGATTGCTTTTGATTTTTTCCGTGCTGACACCCAGGCCGCCCAGAGGCAAATCCACCACGTCGCCGAAAGAAAGAATCATCCTCAAGCCCAATTTCTCGGTCTTTTCAAGAAACGCGACATCCAGCGGTGTCGCATCTACTGTACCGGCCTGCAATGCCGCGAGCCTTGCAGAAGAGCCGCCCATCGTCATGAAAATGACGTCGTGATCCGGGTCCATCCCTGCGAGTTTTAGAGCTTCTTTGACCATGACATGCGGAGTAGAGCCGATCGAACTGATCGCCACTCTCTTGTTTTTCAAGTCTTTGATGTCCTTGAGGCCGGGCTTTCCCACGAGGATATGCAACGGCCGATCCCACCAACCCATCACGGTTTTGACCCGTAAGCCTTTGGCCGCAGCGCGTATAACTGCGCCGCCGACGGTCGAATAGTCGAGCTCGCCTGCGGCTAACGCGGTCGCCTGTAACCCGGTGGTCACGACGATTGGCCGAACGTTGAGACCCTCCTCCTTATAGAAGCCCTTCTGTCTGGCGATTTCCAAAGGCATTTCATAGAGCCCAATCGACGATATGGCCGCGTTGATGTCCTCGGCAAACGCGGACGAACAAAAGCACTGCGTTCCCAAACAAAACAACCATGCTGCCAGTAATCTAAGAAATACTCTGACCATTGCCATGCCTCCTGTCTCGGATTCAGCCCTGTTTTTTCCGCTTATCGTCTAAAGATCCGGTCGCTGAAAAAATCCCTTTGGCTAGAGGGCGCGCCGCCATGAGAGCTCAGCCGTCAAAACGCTATCAAGATGCTTCGTTCGGTCAAGAGCGGGCTTATCGAGCCGAAAGATTAGCCGCAGACGCAACTACACTTGCGGTAGAGACCAGACTACCGACTACGCTCAGAACATAAAATCCAGTCTCCAAGCGCTCATTGTGCATGTCACATCGAGGGCAGGTCCGAGTAACCGAAGGATGAGCAATATTGTGCGTCGAGGACTCGATACAATTGAGAAACGCTAACACGTGCTCGCCCTAATTGACCGCTCGGGTCATCCGGTGAGCACAAGAGACGTCGCAGGAGCAAACTGGCAATATCATCCCAGGAAATGGCAAAAGGCTTGCGATACTGCGACCGAAATCTCGCCGGAGGGAGAACCATGAAACGAGTTGTCATCGCTTTTCCGCTGATGTTCTTGGTTATCATGTTGGGATCTGTGCTTGTCCATAGCGACGAATTCTCAGAGCGAGCGGCAAAAATCGCAGAATACAAAAAATGGCTCGACACACTTGGGCCTCGCGGCTCGCATTACTGGATGCGTCTCGACGGACGGCAGCGACCACACCGGCTATACCTGGGGGAAGGTTTTTACCGTGCCGACCTCCAAACCCAAGAGCATTTTGTAAATACGTTTTCCAGCTATCTTGCAGGTCACCCTGACAAATTCATGCTGATCGATCTTTTCGATATGAACACCAACAAACCCGTAGGGGAGTACGGCTTCGGCGGGTTCAAGCTTTACAAACTAAATTTACGAACGGACAACGGGCCGCAAAAATAACTCAGTCATGAGGGATAGAGGGTTAGTGGTACGCGAAGTGGAGATGCCGCAGGTTGCAGCAATCTGTAGACCGACCTTGACTGTTCACCAGTATCTAGAACACATCTGGTGCGAAACCGTCCCTCGGCTGGTAATCGCTACAGGAATTTGTAAATCAGATCCGGCGCGAACGGCCAGTAATAGGCGGGTGAATCCAATTATGTGATCGTCTCGATTGTGGACTGATCTAGTTCGTCCCGAGGACAAAAATACCTTCAAAGCGATGTACCGAGTTCTCAAGCGCGAGGCCACATCGTTATTTCGGATCTTATTAGTGACAAAGCCGTGCGGCTCTCCTGGCGGCCACACCCTACGCGCGTCAATTGATCCTCATTCACCGCGGTCTTGTGAGTCCCGCGGGTGCAGATCAATCCGTCCCGAGAAAGCGCATCAAACGTGATCGTTTACTGATGTCCAGCTTCCTTGTTTAGATAACCGTCTGGATAATCCAAACAATTTCGGAAACTATTCCGGGATTTCCTCCAGGTATCTCTGCAGGATCTGCGTCTTCGGTAACGGAAATGCGATTTCATTATTTTTTTCCGCGTTATCCTACTGGCATGGGCCTTGCCATCTTCTAAGCGATCATAGTTTAAGGAGGCAGATATGAAACACAGTCGATTGCTCGTATCTGGGTCTATTTTGCTGGCGGCATGGATGAACGGCGGGCTCGCTTTGGCTCAGACTTCCGGTGATAGCAGTCAAACAATTCACCCGGACTTGAATGAATCCAAAGGGGGCTCTAAGTCAGAACGAAACCAATCGGGGACGCCGTTACCGAAAGGTGATCCAGCCACTGGCACGGTCGAAAAAGGCACAAGTCGCTCGAGTGATGTGACCACGCCGCGGTCAGCGGAAACGAGTAGCAAAAAATCGTCTGGCACAAGCAAGAACTCGGCCTCGGATACGACAAAGGGGAAAGACACCGATCAATCTAATAAAACGGAACCTTTAACACCGAGGTAAGAGCACCAACCGTAAGGTCGGCTTAACGCGTTGCTCACGCTGAGAAGAGCAAGCAAATTGGTCCGCGCTGCTTCGCGATACGGCCGCTTTGTTAGCAGATCTCGGCAATATTCCCTGACGCCTTTGAGGTTTTCACTCTGTCGATCCCAAAGCGCTGAACACGGCTGGTTTTGAACCGTCCAGTTCAGTCAGCGCTTTGGGATTGGCTCTCGCCGTTCGGATCGTTGTTTGTACAGCTTAAACTTCGTGATGGTACCCTACATTGCTCGCGATAATGTCCGTGACAGCTGACGGCAGTGCCGATTTTACTGCCTCCGCCTTTTTCACGGCTTACGAGGACAGGATTTCTTCTCGATTTGACGCTGGACGCGCTTATCTTGTGCGTTCCATTCGGCTTTAATCTGCGAAACACCAATGTTTACAAAAATCCTTTCACGTTGTGCCACACGCAGCCACCGGCTGAAACCGACTGTGATCCAATGGGTGTTGGCTTTTTGTCTTTGCGGTATATCTCCCGAGCTTCATGCGTTTCGCGCTACTCCACAGCGACTTGTTTTCACTGGAATGCTTGTCTCGGTTGAAGAGCAAAGCCGGAAGGGCTTGTTGGAAAATCTTTATGTCAGTATCGGAAAAGAGAAGCGGATATTTCTGCTCGATGAAATGAAAGTCGTTGGAGACGGTGGCATCAATAGAGCCACTCTTCAACGCCTCTTCCCGCCGGCAGTCCGTTTCATCGGTCCCGATAACGTCGTTCTTCGTTTGGAGAGTCCAGAGAGCGCCGGTAAAGTTGTCACCATCGAAGGGCTTCTCTACACGGGATCGAGAACGCTTTTTATTATACGAGTCGATGACAACGAAAATGTCACGAGCGGAGTCGGCGCTCGGGGTTGATTGACTCTGATACTCTGGGGTGCAGCGGTACATCTTGTGCAGCAGTTCAGCCCTCACTTCGGGAAAAATCTCACCGAGGTGGGTAGAACCGCACTGCTAGACACGTAGCAACGCTACGGCTCTTCTGCTCTGCGCGCCACCGCGCTCATTCGAACAGAAGACCCGCTTCGCTTATTTAGATAGTATTGCTGCAATAAGCTACTGCGCCGGCACAGTCAGATTTGCAGGACCGGTGAACGGAAATGCACCGCCAGTCGAAGTTGTCAGCGCTCCGCGAAGAGTTGCAGCAGTGCCGCTGGTGCCCACCACGCAACGCAGCGAAGAATTGTTGGCGAAATGCGCAGTCGAATCGCATGTGACTCCCGATGCTAGACTGGGTCCACATGAAGTGGATTGAGTCACCTCCACACCCCTCGAATCGATAATTCTGGCTTCCAAGTCGCGAGCCACGCTATCAAGGTTAGTAGCAAAGCAGACGACGCTGGAACCGTTGGGTTCGAGCACAGGCGCGGTGAACAGGCGCGCGGTGATTTGCACTTGATTGGGCGGGAGAATGATTTGAGCGCCTTGGCTGTTTGCGCTAAGCGTCAAAACGGCAATCATCAGAGCAAGTCCGGTACAAAATTTCATAGGACCTCCTTTGCGGTTGAGCAATAACAAAAGAATAACAAGCGCAGTGCATGCGTTGCTACAGGTCTCGATCCTGTTTCGCGGGAGACATGACTCGGTGCTGCCGGGGGCTCCTGCTAACTCATTCATGAGCGCGTCTTTTTTTGGTCCGCCGGGGACGCTCAAGGGGTGAGCGATCGCCAAAACCTATTCTTGTCCCGTACTCGTTTAAATGATCAGTGTGTCACATCCTATGACCACAATGGTACCTAAGTTGCTTTTCATCGGAGTGAGATACCAACTTAGTTTCGTGAAAGGATCCGCCATGAACGTATTTAACTCAGTAGGAAATTTCCTAACGCGTTTTGTGGGTCGGTTTGGAAGGAGTGAAGGAGTAGAGCGGGGTCCTGACGCCGGTGACGGTGCCGTGATTCACGATTCTTCCGGGGAAGCTGATTTCGACGGTTTACCCGGGAACGTTTTGCCTCCGGATGAGGGTGATAAGGATCGCGACCGACCATACCCTCGAAAAAGATCCGCCGATTAGCTGTTCAGTGTCGCCGAAGTTCTACGCACCGCCGTATCCGAACCGCAGAATGCATCCTGGACGTGATGCGGCATTATATAGCCGATAACTGAAGAGAGATGAGTCTAATGGGGGTTCTCTGAACAGAGTCTTATCCTGCCGAGACGGTCTTACGACCGCCCTCCTCGACTGAGAAATTTCCGAGGCGCTTTAAACAGATCTTGCAATCAGCTGGTTTTGTGCAAATTGCTCGGGCACCGGGGCAATCGCCTGTTTAACCATATTCTGTCTGAGTCGAACACAGTATTTACGACCGGAATAGGAGCGGTGCGAAGGTCTGCTTTGATTCAACCCATGACCTCTTCGCCGATCATCGTCGGCAAACCGAAATCCAAGAGGGCCAGTCAAGAATTTATCCCCGCCCATCCCAGAGACCGCTTCGGCTCTTGCTCATTCTATAAATGCGATTGGGGCGAGGGCGTCGTAAACCAAGTACAGCGAAACGATCAAAAACAAGGCGGTCGCGGTGAACAGCAGCGTGAAAAATTTGTCTCGCATATAGCTCAGAGCTCCTCGAGCGTTTCAAGCCACTTCGCGAGCTGGTTTGGATGGACACGCCACTGACCGCCGACTTTGAAAGCGGGCAATTCTTTGCGGTGAATCATACGCTGCAGGGTTCGCCTAGACAGATGCAACAACTCAGCAGTTTCTTGCAGTGTCAGAAATTTCAGCGGCTCGGGGTTATTATCCATAGCGGCTCGATACCGAGCAACCGGAATGCCACGCCCGTTCTTAGAGCCGCCGCCCTCTTATTGGAAAAAACTGGGTCTAAAATATGAACGCTTGAGTAATTTCTACGTTTCCACGTGATCGTTCCGGTCGCTTTTCTGAAGTGACGTGAGCACGTTGGGAAAAGATCACAATCGACTCCCGCGTTCTTAGACTACGCGACCCGATGACTTGCTATACGTCCGGAATTGTTTGTTCGATTGTGGCGTCGTGTTTCTTGCTACCCATTTGCCGCCGGCTATACGGACACAGCTGTCGCGATGTGTCGACAAATTTACCTGATTCACCGGTTATAGGAACTTTCAGACCTTAGTGCCCTCCCGCCGCTTCCCGTGAATTGAAACAGCTTCTCTGAAGCTCTCTCGATAACAACGGCACGTCACGTGCTCAGCGAAATTCCCAGCCAAGGCAGAGAATTCCGCAGCTCGTATCGACAGCTTTGACTGTCTGTCTGCTCCGGCGCCAGATTAAACGAGGGAAAACTTCTGGGAAGAATCAATCTTATCGCT
The DNA here is from genome assembly GCA_044869705.1 of Binatia bacterium. Lineage (GTDB taxonomy): Bacteria > Desulfobacterota > Binatia > UBA9968 > UBA9968 > DP-20. Next base: position 7,871 of record JBIOXP010000305.1, read on the forward strand.
GCAATGAACTAAGGTGGAACTCGCATGCTAATGCGTCGGCCTCGCGCAATAGCGGTCGTATATTGCCGCCGGTCCATAGGTTTGCACTTGGAGGTTAAAATCAATCATGAATCGTGAAGAATGCTCTACTTCTCCAAAAAGCAAAATTCTCGTTGTTGAAGACAACTCAGATATTCGGCGACTGCTTGTAGCCCGTCTGAAAGAATTGGGTTACGAAGTTTTTGAAGCCGAGACTGGGCTTAGCGCCTTCAGACAGGCGCGCACGACCTCTCCCGATCTGATTCTTATGGATTTGGGCATGCCCGTGATTGGTGGAGATGAAGTGATGACTTGGCTCAAAACAGACTTAGTGACGCGACACATACCGATTATTGTAACCACAGCGTTTTTATTCGGGCCTCCTGTCGATCGCGCTATCGCAGCCGGCGCTGCCGAAGTAATTTACAAGCCGTTCAATTTCGAGGCGCTCCACACTACACTGCAGCGACATTTGCCGGTCCCATCGGTTGTTGAACTCGTTCGGCACCGGTCATGGTTCGAGCGACCTCGACCCATCTCCGTGTTTGCGGCCATCAGCTTTCGCGTACTCT
>JBIOXP010000306.1:0-20029 GCA_044869705.1 Binatia bacterium
TGTTCGAGCGACAAAGTTCTTGAGGGTTTGATTCGCGCCGGCATGAACGTCGCTCGGCTTAATTTCAGTCACGGCGATTACGCTTCGCACCGGCGCGTTATTCGAAAGATTCGCCAACTCGAACGCAAGCTCGATCAGCCGGTGGCGATTCTTCAAGATCTGCCGGGGCCGAAAATCCGCATCGGCGCGGTGGGCGGCGATCGGGTCCGATTGCAAAATCGTCGGCCGTTCGTGCTGACCACGCGAAAAATTCTCGGCAGCGAACTCGCTGTTTCGGTGAACTTTAGCGGCTTGACGACGGCGGTGAACAAAGGCGATCCGATCCTGCTTGGGGACGGCGAGATCGAGTTGGAAACCGTGGAAGTGAGCGATCGCGAGGTCAAGTGTCGCATCGTTGTCGGCGGCATACTCGGCTCACATAAAGGCATTCATTTTCCGAAAAGCAGCCTGAACATTCGCGCGCTGACGCGCCATGATAAACAGGACATGGCGTTCGGCATCGAACAGAATGTCGACATGGTGGCGTTGTCATTCGTGCGCGATGCCGAGGACATTCTTTATGCTCGGCGCGATTTGAAACAGCGCGGTGCATCGATCCCGTTGATCGCAAAGATCGAGAAACATGAGGCGCTCGAGCACATCGACGCTATCCTCGACAGCGTCGACGGCATTATGGTCGCGCGCGGTGATTTAGGTTTGGAAATTGCCCAGGAACGAATTCCCGCGGTGCAGAAAATGATCATTGCCAAAGCAAACCGGCTGGGTAAGCCGGTCATAACCGCCACGCAGATGCTGCGCTCGATGGTATGGAATCCGCGGCCGACGCGAGCCGAAGTAACCGATATCGCGAACGCGATTTTGGACGGCACCGATGCTCTGATGCTTTCGGAAGAAACCGCCGCAGGTGACTATCCGCTGGAAGCGGTCAAAACTATGGCGCAAGTGGCCGAGGAGACGGAAACCATTCTGGACCCGCGCCAACGTTTTCCCGAGTTGAAAAGAACCGTTCCGGAGGCGATTAGCCTCGGCGCGATTTCGCTAGCGCGCGACCTGCAAGTGAAGGCGTTTTTAATTCCCACCACGTCAGGAACCACGGCGCGGATGATCGCGCGTTATCGGCCACGGCAGCCGATCATTGCCGTCAGCCCGGAGCGCCAAACCGTCAAGGCGCTTTGTCTGGTTTGGGGCGTGCATCCTCTGCCCACCCGCGGCTTCAAGAGCACCGATGAGATGGTACGCATGCTGCAGCAAAAAGCGGTTGAATCCGGACTCGTCAAGCGCGGCGATTTAGTGGCGATCACCGCAGGCTTGCCGCTCCACCAAGCCGGCACGACTAACATGATCACGGCGAAGGTGATCGAGTAAAAAAAGCCGAATCTTTTCACCACCACCGAGCACCAAGTACACGCAGGGTCTTAGGGTAGCACGCGCGCCCGGCAGCCAATCTTCCTTCCGTTTGTACCTCCGCTGCCAGCGCTCTGCCGGACCCGTTATTCCGCCTTGCATCCCTTGTCCGAAACGCGCTAGATAACAACCAACTAAGCCATGGAGGTCGCTCATGTCCGAAGCACTCAAAGCCTTCGAAGAGGAGCTGCAAAGCAAAAACTTCAAAGGATACTGGCAAAGCACTCAGGGAGATGTTTACCGCGAGCCGGTGCCGTCCTTCGCGCCATGTTTTTGGAAGGGCAAGGATCTTTTTGCCGCGATGGAAAAGGCGGGCGAAGTGGTCGGCCTCGATGTCTCGTTCCGGCGCGTCATTCAGATGTGGAACCCTTCGCTGAAAAACGGCACCTCGCGCACACTGGTTTTGAACCTACAATTGCTGAAGCCGGGCGAGGACGCTCTCTCTCATCGTCATATGGCCGGCGCCATTCGTTTTATCCTCAAGGGCCATGGCACGCGTCTGATCGTCGAGGGAGAATCCTTTGAAATCGGCGAAGGCGACTTTGTTACCACGCCGAGCTGGACGTGGCACGATCACGAAAACCGCGGCGAGAACATGATGTGGCTCGATGGGCTTGATGCGCCGTTGGTAAGATTATTGGAAACCGATTTTCACGAGCCCGATCCGCGCAGAAAACAGCCGGTAAGCAAGCCCGAGGGCTATACTCTCGCGACTGTCGGCGCGCTCCGTCCTGCATGGATGAAGCAGGATTCTATTCAGCCGCCGGCGTTCTGTTACAAATGGGCGGACACCGAGAATGCTTTAAACAAAGTCGGCGAGCAGCCCGGCGATCCCTACGACGGCATCGTTCTGGACTATGCGAATCCACTGACCGGCGGGCCGACGTTACCCACCATGGCTTGTCAGATCCATATGCTCCGTGGCGGCGAAAAAACCAAGAGCCATCGCCATACGAGCTCAACGATCTACCACGTTTGGCGCGGCAGCGGGGTGAGCTACGTCGGCGACCAACGTTACGAATGGGAACAGGGCGATTCATTTGTCGTGCCGCTGTGGAATTTTCATCGTCACGAGAATACCTCCAAAGATCCGGCAATATTTTTTGTCATGTCAGACAAGCCGTTGATGGACGCCATCGGCCATTACCGAGAAAACGCCCAGGCCTGAGGTGCAAATCACGTAGGGCGCAGCACGCTGCGCCCTACTGACACGAAAGGAGAGGCAATGTTCAGCCTCGATCACAAACTCAGCCCCGATCAATTCGTCGAGACATTTTTTGCCGTGAACAAGCAGGATCACCAGCGTCCGGCGCATCCATGGGAAGCGATTTTTCGCGAAGGCAAATGTACTAAGGAGCAACTTCAGGGCTGGGCCAAAGAACGGTATTATTTCACCAAGCAGGTGCCGATCAAGGAATATTCGATTCTCTATAACTGTCCGCACGTAGAGGTCCGACGCAAGTGGCTCCCCAAAGCGATCGAAGAAGAGGGCGAAGATCTGATCGGCGGCGAGCATAAGCCGCACCCCGAGTATTGGCTCGATGTCTGCGTCGGCATGGGCATGGACCGGGAATTTGTCCGCGATTCCGAGCCGCTCTACGGCGTAAAGTTCGCTGTCGACAGCTTCGCCAACGCGGCATTCAAAACTTCATGGCTCATGGGTGTCGCAGTTTCGGAAGGCGATGACACCGCCAAAGCAATGGCGCGCGATCTCGACACCTTTCGCAAACATTACTCCTGGGTGCCGGATGAAGCGCTCACGTTTTATAAACTGCACGCCGACGTCGATATCGAACATGGCGTGCTGCGGAAAGAAATCTTAAAAAAATACGCCGACACCAAGGAGTTGCAGGAAGCTTGCATCAACGCCCAGTTGATGAAGAATAACATGCGCCGCGTCATGGCCGACTGCATTTACATGGCCTATGTAGTCCAGGGATTGAAGTGTAACGAAACCAGCATCGCTGCTTGATGACCCTGGATTTCTCATGGCCGTAGACTTCTCGGAATGACTCCGACAGCCAACCTTGCTCATCGGCGCGGCGGTCCACCTGAACAAAAACGATCGTTGCCCCTGCTTAGGTTCACGACGAAGTACCCGCCGCAAATCCGACCGCGGATTCAGTTGCTCATCTTAGCCGCCGTTCTTGTCACGAGCTCGTTCTCTCAGGGTGTTGCCCGCGCCGCACCCATCCGGATTGCCTACAGCTCGATTAGCGGCGCAATGCTGCCGCTCTGGGTCGCAAAGGACAAAAAACTTTTCGACAAACATGGCGTCGATGTGGAGCTCGCCTATATCCGCGGCGTTGCCATCGAGGCGCTGCTTGCGGGCGAGGTTCAATTCGTGCGCGCTTCGCCGCCCGCCGTCGTGCGCTCGACGCTGCGCGGGGCCGACCTCGCGATCATCGCCAATACGATCAACGTCGCAGTATTTTCGCTGATGACCCGACCGGAAATTTCACGACCCGAAGATCTCAAAGGAAAGAAGATCGGCGTGACCAGTCTGGGCGACTCCCCAGATCTCGTCCTGAGCTTATTGCTCGATCGCTGGGGCCTGCAGCGGAACAGAGATCTCACCGTTTTGGGAATCCGCGGTGGTATGCCGGAATTGATGGTTTCTGTCAGCAAAGGGTTCGTCGACGGCGGGATGATTTCCGCGCCGAGCAATCTGCGCGGCATCAAGATGGGCTTACGAGAATTAGTGGATGCCGCTGAGTATGGCATACCCTACGTCAACTCGCCGCTCAGTACCCGCCGCTCTTTCATCAAGACCAACCGCGACACCGTCTTACGCGTGCTTCGCGCTTACTATGAAGCCGTTCAGGAAACTCGGAACGATAAAACCGCCGCGCTGAAAATTCTCGCCAGGTATGTTCGCGTCGACGATCCGGAAATCCTGAACGAAGTCTATCGCAGTTACGGGCAAAAACACTTGCAGAAAACCCTACGCGTCGATCCCGAAGGCGTTCAGGGATTGCTGAACGGATTGGGCAAAGAAGCGCAGCAATCCGCGCCGGCGAATTTCGTCGACGCCAGCCTGTACGAGGAACTCGAACGCGGAGGGTTTCTCAAGCGGAATACTGTTCAGTAAAATGACGGGAATCGATCCGCAGCCCGACAGGCGAGCCGCGGATCGAGTTCCGTTTGACGCCATGTGATCTAACGTTAACGATCCCGGTCGCGATCCCAGTCGCGATCTCCCCGATCTCGATCCCAATCACGATCGCGATCACGCCGGTAGCGCCAGTCGTCTCGGTCGTAGTCGCGATCACGGCTGCTGGTTCGATAACCATAATCGCGATAATGATCGTGATCGTAATCGCATGCTACGCCGAAAGAGATCATCATCATCAGCAGCACTGCTCCGGCAATTGTTGTTCTTCTAGGGTGACGCATCGAATTCCTCCCTTCGATAGAGTACCCAACAAAGCCGCAATGCTCGTGCCATACCGATGCGCCTAGCTCAGTTTTAACTTGTGACAGGCCATGCTGATGTGGGTGGCAACCGCGCTCTGCGATAGACATCGCGGCGGCTACTCTCGTTTAGTAGCAAAAGCAAACAAAAATATCAGATTAGCTGTGCTAGATCCGGGACACGTCGTCGATGTGCCCAAGCGCACCGACGAACTACAAACCTTCTGCGCTTCGAGCCTTTGTATGAAGATTGTGAATTGAATTACGATTCAGAAGAAATAGGTATGCCGTACCGGAAACAGTTAAAGGCCTTTGCGCTTTTTCAATTCCTCGATCAGCTGCGGCACCACTTTGAAGAGATCACCGACGATGCCAAAGTCCGAATACTGAAAAATCGGCGCCTCGGGATCTTTGTTGATCGAAACGATGTACTTTGAGGTCTTCATTCCCGAGAGATGCTGTACGGCGCCGGAAATGCCAATCGCAAAGTAGACATCGGGCTTTACGGTCTTACCCGTCTGGCCGATCTGCATCGCGTAGGGAACCCAGCCCGCATCCACTGCAGCTCGGCTCGCGCCGACAGCGCCGCCAAGAACATCGGCAAGGTCCTTCAGGATCGCGAACTGTTCTTCACCTTTGAGTCCGCGGCCGCCGGAAATGACGATCTTGGCACCTTCGAGCGATGGTCCTTCACGCTTGACGATCACGCGCTCTTTCATGTGAACTTTGCGCAGCTCTTCGGCCGATGCCGCCGATATTTCTTCGACGCTTATCGGCTGCTCGTTGACTTTCGGCTCGAAGGATTTAGGACGCACGACTAAAAGCTTCGTGCCCTGACTCACCAACGTGCTGGTGTTCTGGTAACTGGCGCCGAGCGCGGGAATCGTCGCTTCGACGCTGCCGTCTTTGAGTTGAAAATCGCCCACGTCGGTAATCGCGCCGCAATCGAGCCGCGCGCTCAAGTTAGCCACGAGGTCCCGGCCCGTGTAACTCGAGGCACAAAGCAGAACCGCGGGTTTATGCAGCACAATCAGGGCCGCGACAGTCTCCGCCGCCGGCAAGGTAAGATAATCTCGATAGATCGCATCGGCCGAGCGATAGATCTTCGACGCGCCGTGTTTGGCGAGCGTTGCGACTGCATCATCCGGGGCCGGTCCGAGCAGAATCGCTTCCGCTTTGCCGACTTCGGATGCCTTGGCGAGCATCTCCAGCGAAGTCGTGGTTACCTTATCGTCGCTCGTTTCAGCGTAGACCCAAATCGTTTCCGCCACTTAAATCACCTTTATTTCAGCAAGAAAATCGGCGATCTGTTTGCCGCCCTCACCTTCATCCGTCACTGCCTTACCGGCCTGCCGCTTGGGTGGACGCCCGACGCTGAGCACTCTTTCACGCGCGCCCTTTTCGCCCACCTGATCGGGTGCCAGCCCGAGATCGCTCGCGGCGTAAACTTTGATCTCTTTCTTTTTCGCGGCCATGATCCCCTTCAGCTGAGGATAACGCGGCTCGTTGATCCCGCTGCTGCATGAAACCAGCGCCGGAAGATTCGCGGCGACAATGTCGTAGCCGCCTTCGCTTTGACGCTTGATCGTGATTTGCTCGCCCTCGACTGAGATCTCTTTGGCGAAGGTGACCGGCGGCACGCCGAGAAAATGCGCGATCTGTCCCGCCACGATGCCGGAATAGCTGTCGCTGCTCTCTGTCGCGCAGAGGACGAGATCGAAGGGTTGTTTTTTGATTGCCGCCGCCAGAATCTTTGCCGTCGCCAAAGTGTCCGAGCCGGCGATCGCATCATCGAGAACATGCACGGCGGACGCGGCGCCCATCGCCAACGCATTACGGATGCCGATCGTGGCGTCACTGGTTCCCATCGTAACTAGGGTCACGGCTCCGCCGTGCTTCTCGGTCAGGCGCAAGCCCTCTTCGACCGCGCTCGCAGCCGCGGGATCGAGCTCGTGAGGCACGCCCTTCCGCACCATGCGCTTTGTGTTGGGATCGATTTCGATGGTTACCGTACTTGCGGGAATCACTTTGCCGCAAACGACGATGTTCAATTTTCTATCTCCTGATTGGATCTTGGCGGGTCGATAAACAAAGGCGCCCGTGTTCTTAAGGCGCCTTTGACAAAGATCGGAATCGAAGCGGCCCGCTCTGCCGCCTGCGTTAGTCGGTTAGGAGAGCCATTCTTTTACGTTGCCCTCCATCACCACATCCAAAATCTCTTTGCAGTCGGCGATTGACTGGTCGACGACCTTTGGATCGTCTTTAAGATGCGGCAGCCCGGCTGCCACTGCTTTTTTAATGCCTTGAATAAATTCTTTGAACTGCTGATCCAGTGCTTCGGTATTCGGTGCAGCTTCCATGCGTCATTCTCGCTTTATGTATACAATCTGCCCTTGTTCGGGTCCGGTAATGTCAGACCCATCTTCAAAATTAAGGCATCGATCTCATCTTTGTACTGCTGGCGCGCCACGGCGTTTGGCCGCCGTTTCAATCCCCAGAACATGTAACGTTCCGAGCGATACGACTTTGAATTGCCGAACATGTCCAGACCCTTGACATACCAGTAGTCGATCGCCTTTTGGATTCGTTCCTTGGATTCTCCGCCTTTGGCGGCGAACTCGGCGCTCGCGTTGGTGCCGAAATCCACATGTCCCTCTTCCTCGCGAATAATATCCGGATCTTCGACGATGCGGGCAAGGGGCAGGTAAGTGCAACCGAGAAACTCCTCGAGCTGGAAGCGACCTACGCGATCGATCAGAAAACCGAAGACGGCGTAATCTTCCCAAGTAGTAATTTTGCCGCGGAAAGCTTCCACGTAGCGCTCCTGATTGGGTCGGCTCAGCGTATACGAAACGTCGACACCGATGTCGCCCGCCAGACGAGCCATCTTTCGAAAGTGGTCCATTTCCTCGGCAGCGGTGCGCGCGACAATCAACTGATCCAGCTTCGTGGGGGCGTTCGGCAAAATATCCTTGACGTACAGATTGGGGCCGCCGATTTCACAATCCGCTTGAATCGCGAGCACCCGGCGCAAAAGATCCTGATATTCTGGATCTTGCTTTTCGAAATCCTTCAACTCAACTTTGTCGGTGAACATCGATGTCCTCCTCGTTGGTAGCAACTCGCCGCAGCCACCAGTGAAAATCCTTAACAAAAGGGGGTAGATAAATCAACCTCGGGAAATTCGTTGCTTTACTCATTTGCGGCTTTTAATTACACTTCAAGGCAAACGGACCTTGTATGTCTGAGCCAAACAACCTTACCATGCTGACCGATCTCTATCAGCTCACAATGGCGCAGAGTTACTTCGTCGAAAAGCGCTTGGCCGAGGCGACATTCAGTGTTTTTGTGCGCTCTTATCCGCCTAACCGGGGTTACTTCGTCTGCGCGGGCCTGGACGATGTTCTCGCTTTTTTGGAAGATTTTGCCTTCGACGCGAGCGCGATCGAATATCTTTCGACCCAAAAACTGTTTTCCGAAGAATTTCTCCGCTATCTTTCCGAACTCCGCTTTACCGGTGAAGTTTGGGCGATTCCCGAAGGGAGAATCGTCTTTAGAGAGGAGCCGCTACTGGAGCTTTCCGCGCCGATAATCCAGGCCCAAATCGTCGAGACTTTTATTATCAACCAGCTTCATGTGCAAACCATGATCGCCACCAAAGCCGCGCGCTGTGTTCAGGCATCCGCTAGGCGCCCGCTGGTGGATTTTGCGCTGCGCCGCACCCATGGTACCGATGCCGGCATGAAGGTCGCCCGTGCCAGTTATCTCGTGGGCTTTGCGGGTACCAGCAATGTGATGGCGGGAAAGGCCTATGGGATTCCAATCGTCGGCACCATGGCGCATTCTTTTGTTTCGAGCTTTGAACACGAAATCGACGCCTTCCGCGCCTATGTTCGTAGCTTCCCGCATAATGCGATCCTGCTGATCGATACCTATGATACGCTGCAGGGCGCGCGTAACGCCGTTCAAGTGGCCAGAGAAATGGCGCAGCGCGGCGAAAGCTTAGTCGGCGTGCGCATCGATAGCGGCAATTTGGCCGAGCTGGCGCGCCAGGTACGGAAGCTTTTTGACGAGGCGAATTTGCCCGGTGTAAAAATTATCGGCAGCGGCGGCCTCGACGAATACGATCTTGCCGAACTGGCCGAAGGCGATGTGCCGTTTGACAGCTACGGAGTAGGGACTCGAATGGGCACCTCTGCCGACGCGCCCTGGATGGATATGGCCTACAAGCTCATAGAATATGATCGCGCGCCAGTGCTAAAATTGAGTACCGGCAAAACTTCCTCTCCTGGCCGAAAACAAATCTTCCGGACACGCAATGCACCTGGAACTTTCGCACGAGACACGATCGGATTGCGCGACGAGCAAATCGCCGGTGAGACTTTGCTTCAGCAGGCCATGCACAACGGCCGAAGAACCTCAGGGGCCCCGAGTTTGAGCGAAAGCCGAAATTGCTTCGCCGCCGATTTCGCCGCGCTTCCGGAGAGCTTCAAATCACTTCGCAATCCGCCTCATTATCCCGTTATGACTTCGCAAAAACTTGCCGATCTGTGCGCGCGCACCATGAGCAAATATGCCGCTCACTAACTAGCAATCGCGTCTGTCGTCTCGAACGCAAGTGACAAAACTGGCATTTTTTAGCTACCCATGTCGCAAGCGTCGAAATCATTGTAACCGCGAGGCAGTCGACCCTTCCGCCTTGGCTACGAATCGAACAAGATCTTAGAGGATTGCGTCGCGGTGGCGACTAGAACTTGATCACGGCGGCGCCCCAAGCGAAACCCGCGCCGAAAGCGTTGAGAAGCACGATATCACCGGATTTGATCCTACCTTGCCGCTTCGCCTCATCGAGCGCCACAGGAATAGACGCCGCAGAGGTATTCCCGTACTTGTCGACATTGACCATCACCCGATCCATGGAAATTCCGAGCCGCTCTGCCAGAGCGACAATGATTCGCCGATTCGCCTGATGCGGAATCACGAGTGAAACTTGACTGACCGGCACATCAGCTTCGGCCAGAGCTTGCCGGCTGATTTCCTCCATCGAGCGCACAGCGATTTTAAAAACTTCTTTGCCGTTCATCGTGATGGTGTGCTCATTGCGCCGCACGGTCTCGGGTGTCGCCGGTTTGAGCGAACCGCCGGCGGGCACATAGAGCGTTCTCACGTAAGACCCGTCGGTTCGTAACCGCGTGCTTAGGATACCCGAGCCGTTCTGGGAGGCGCCCAACACCACAGCGCCGGCACCGTCACCGAAGAGGATACAGGTGCCGCGATCTTGCCAGTTGAGCAGGCGACTGAGGGCATCGGAGCCGACCACGAGCGCGTTGTTGATCTGCCCGGTCCGGATGAATGAATCAGCGACCGACAATGCATTTAAAAATCCCGAGCATGCGGCCCCGACATCAAACGAAAAAACATTGCGCGCACCGAGCATGTCCTCGAGCACACACGCCGAGCTCGGAAATGGATAATCCGGCGTCACCGTGCCCATGATAATGGCATCGAGCTCCGTGGGTTCCATTTGTGCGTCCTTGAGCGCACGTCGCGCCGCCCGAAACGCCATGTCGGCATTGCCTTTGCCCTCTTCGAGTACCCGTCGTTCCTTGATTCCGGTTCGAACCGTAATCCATTCGTCGCTGGTTTCGACCATTTTCTCCAGGTCGTGATTGGTCACGATCTTGCTCGGCAATTCTGATCCGGTTCCCAGTATTACGCTTCGTCGTTGCGCGCCGCTCACTGGGCCCTCCGAAAAATCACGCAAGCATTGGTTCCGCCAAAGCCAAACGAATTTGATAGCGCGACATCGATTTGAGCTTCGCGTGCGGTATTAGGAACATAATCGAGATCACAGGCGGGATCGGGAGTTTCGTAGTTGATTGTGGGCGGCAAGACGCCTTGCTGGAGTGCGAGAACGGTATAAATTCCTTCGACCGCGCCGGCGGCGCCAAGCAAATGACCGGTCATCGATTTGGTCGAGCTGACCGGGACCTTTGCGGCGTGCTCGCCGAACACCTGTTTGATTGCGGTGGTCTCGTTAGCGTCGTTGTATTCGGTCGAAGTGCCGTGTGCGTTGATGTAGTCCACGTCGTGCGGCGTTAGCGTAGCATCTTTGAGCGCCAGCCGCATGCACCGCGCCGCGCCTTCACCTTCCGGCGCTGGCGACGTCATATGATAGGCATCGCCATTCGCGGCATATCCGATCAGTTCGGCGTAGATTTTCGCACCGCGTTGCAGGGCGTGCTCGCGTTCTTCGATGATCAAAACTCCCGAGCCCTCCCCGATAACGAAGCCATCGCGGGCTTTATCAAACGGCCGACTGGCGCGCTCGGGCTCATCGTTGCGCGTTGACAGCGCCTTCATCGAAGCGAAACCGCCGACCGCGAGCGGTGTAATCACGGCTTCTGCACCGCCGGCAACCACGGCGTCCTGGGTTCCACGGCGGATCAAGTTGAAAGCTTCGCCTATCGCATGTGTGCCTGAGGCGCAAGCCGAGGTCGGCGTCCAGTTTACGCCCTTGGCGCCATGGCGGATCGCGATCTGGCCCGCAGCCAGATTCGAGATCACTTTGGGAATGAAAAACGGCGAGATTTTTCGCGGTCCGCCTTCGAGCATCGCTTTGTGGGTGGTTTCAATCGTGTCCAGGCCGCATAAACCGACGCCGACGATCACTCCCACGTTTTCGGCAAATGCGCCTTCAATCTTGAGCGCGCTGTCCTGCACCGCCATCGCGGCCGCGGCGACGGCGTACTGGATGAAGAGATCCATTTTCTTGATCTCTTTCGGCTCGATAAAATCTTCGGCTCGGAAGTCCGGCACTTCTCCGGCAATTCTTGCCGCAAAGCCTTCTGTGGAAAAACGCGTGATCGCGCGAATGCCGGACCGGCCGGCGATGAGTGCTTGCCAGTTTTTTTCGACACCCGTCCCCAGCGGGGAAACCACGCCGAGGCCCGTCACAACAACTCTGCGTTGCTGCTGCATCTTTTAAGCTTGTAACCGATTTGTAGTGATTTAAAGAGCTAAAATAAATGAGTCGACGCGGAGCGTCAATAGCAATTTGGTTTATTGACAATTTTCATGAACCTTCAATATGCGTCGAATGAGCGGCTCGATCCGGCTTTCGGCCAGTCGCAACCCTCCGTTTTGCTGCGCTTTTCCTTGTTCGATCGCACTGAGAACCGTTGCCACCGAGTTACGTAAGGCGGCCAGATCGTAACCGCCCTCCAGGAGGAAAGCGATTCGCGCTTCGGAAAAACGCTGTGCCACCGCAAGCAGCGCGCCGGCCATGCTGCCGAAACCTTCTTCCGTGACATTCATGCCGGCGAGAGGATCACGCCGATGCGGATCAAATCCGGCAGAAACCAAAATCCACTCGGGCTGAAACTTTTCCGCTGCAGGAACGACGACATGCTGAAACACTTCCACATATTCCCGATCGGAGCAGCCGGCCGGCAGCGGAATGTTGATCGTATATCCTTCGCCGGCTCCGGCGCCGATTTCATTGATCGCCCCGGTGCCCGGATAAAAAGGATACTGATGCGTCGAAATGAACAAAACAGATGAGTCCGCGTAAAAAAAATCCTGCGTGCCGTTACCATGATGGACGTCCCAGTCCATGATCAGAATCTTTTTCGCGCCGTATTGCTGTTTCAGATATGCCGCGCCAATCGCCATGCTATTGAACAAACAAAACCCCATCGCTCTATCTCGCAAAGCATGATGGCCGGGAGGACGCACCAAGGCAAAGCCGCTGGAGCTTTCGTTTGCCGCAATACTGTCGAGCAGCGTAAGAAACCCTCCCGCTGCGAGCACGCCCACCGCGAAGGAATCGCGGCTGGTAATCGTGTCTCCATCCAGGGCGTAGTGATTGACGGTCGAGGTCGACTCCACCAGCCTGATATGATCGGGGTTATGAACACGTTCGATATCGGCCCGAGCCGCAGCTCTCGGTGCCAGAAGATTGAATTTTTGCCGATCGAGCGCATTCGCCAAGTCAAGCAGGACCTGGATCCGCTCAGGTCTTTCGGGATGTGAATCGCCCGGCAAATGTTTCAAATAGGCGGGATCGATCACCACCGCTGGTTTTCCCATGGCAACAAGCTAACACCTGAACTCCGACGCTGCAAAGAACCGCGCTGCGGGCTTCGATCGGCTATGTCTCACCCCGAAACCTCGCTCGCAGTCGTTCGGGAAACAGAATCGGGCGAAGAGCAATCAAGGTTGCCGGGTCAAACTTGCCAAGGCTAAACAAATCGCATAATTTACCTGCATGTTTGGTATTGGCATGCCGGAACTGCTCCTGATTCTCGGCTTAGCACTTATCGTGCTCGGACCGAAAAAGTTGCCGGAGCTGGCGCGCGCGTTGGGCAAAGGCTTGGCGGAATTTCGCCGGGCCACAGACGAGCTGAAAGACGAATTTCGCAACATGGAACGGGAAATTGATGACGCGTCGGCCGTCGGCAATTTGAAAGACGACCAGGCCGTGGAGAGCACGGCAGAATCTCCTCCAGCCGAATCATCAGCCACTCCCGAAAAAACGTGAGCAGTAGCGAAGCGACTGGGCATTCGAGCGATGTCCAGATGCCCTTTACCTCACATCTCGCCGAGCTCCGCTTTCGACTCATCAAGAGCACTGTGGCGATAGCAGTTGCTTTTTGCGCCTGCTATGGGTTCGTCGACGAGATCTTTGCGCTGCTCGCCGCACCCGTAAGAAGCCTTCACATTGAGGGGCTCACACTGATCGGCACAACCGTCACGGAAGCTTTTTTCACGAGGATGAAGCTTTCGTTCGTCGCGGCCATCATCGTGGCAGCGCCGGTCTGGCTTTGGCAACTCTGGCAGTTCGTCGCGCCGGGCCTCTACGAACACGAGAAGCGTTATACCCGGAGCTTCGTCTTTTTCGGCTCGTTGTTCTTCGCCGCGGGCGCGGCGTTTTGCTATATGGTCGTGATCCATTTCGGGCTCGGGTTTTTGTTGCACCGCTACGAAGCGATCCATATCCAGCCGCTCTTGCAGATCGGTGATTATTTATCTCTGGTTTCCCGGCTCGTGCTCGCCTTTGGCATTATGTTTGAACTGCCGGTGCTGGCTTTTTTTCTCGCCCGGGTCGGCATCATCGACCATCGTTTTCTAATCAACCACTCCGGCTACGGCTTGATCGCCGTTGCCTTGCTCGCCGCGGTTCTAACGCCGCCCGATTTGATCTCGCAGGTACTCCTGATGGCGCCGCTGATGCTCCTTTACGGTACGAGTATCGCCGCAGCGTACGTCGCGCGCTACCGCATGAACCGTCTGGAGCGGGACACAGAATAGCATTCGGAGTGTTGGAGCGATGGGAGGGCAGAATGACGGGGATCCAGGAGCCACAACTCCCGCACTCCGTTACCCCAATCTTTAGTGGTCAGCTGTCTTCGTTGGCGAAAGCGCAGGCGGCAAAGACCGTGGTCCAGAGCCCGTCCTTGTTGCCGATCGCGGACTGCGTGATATTCGAGGTGCGGACAATCTTTCCGGACATTTTGAACAGATTTTCTCTCTCATCCCATGCGGTATCGGGATCGAATTCAATCCCGAGGGTTGTCGCCAACATGCTCGCGGCTAAATCCTCGGCGTACTCCCCCGCGCGCTCTTCGGTCTCACCGAAAGAATGGTGCTCTGAAAGATAGCCGTGCTGCTCCTGGTCCGCGGGTATGGCAACCCCCACAGAAGCAGCCACCAGCCGATTCGGCTCGTTGGTACTTTCCCTGTCATAAACGCAAAAAACAATTTCGCCCGGCCTCAGGAGC
The DNA here is from genome assembly GCA_044869705.1 of Binatia bacterium. GTDB lineage: Bacteria > Desulfobacterota > Binatia > UBA9968 > UBA9968 > DP-20. The sequence goes on from JBIOXP010000306.1 coordinate 14,601, forward strand.
TTGATACCTTCTTCCTTGGAAATCCGTTTGCAGCCGGGCGGATAAATACTCGAGACCAACACCAGATTGCAGTAGGCCAATCCCGCCGAGCGTAAAGCCAGCTCAAAGGAGGCCAATTTTTCTTTGTGAACACCGACTCCTTTGGTGAAAAAACATTTTTTAGGGATCATGGTGGGCTGCTATAACATGATTGGAATTGGGTGACAACATTTTCGCGCACGAATTGGATCAAAAAAAATTTATTCGACGACGAGGAGCAGCGCACCGCCTTCCACCGTGTCGCCCGGCTTCACTTTGATCTCTCGCACCGCGCCGGTCACGGGGCTACGCACTTCGTTTTCCATTTTCATGGCCTCGACGATTACCAATCCCTGGCCCTTTTCGACCGGATCGCCCTCACCTACCAGAACAGCGATGATTTTTCCCGGCATTGGGACGGAAATCAGTTGCCGGCCTTGCAACTCCAGGCCCGCCTGAGTCCCGCCGACGCGTATTTTGCGCTCGTCGACCAGACGGACGTGATAATTCCGCCCGTCGACAAGCACCCGGTATTCGTCCTCGGTATGATCCACTTCGATTTCGAAGGAACGATTATCAACGATCAGCGAGTAGTTCGTCCGGCCGGTCTTTTTCCCGTCGACGAGAAATTCGTTGCCGTCGACCGCAACGCGGTAGAGCGATTTACCGATTTCCTCGATTTCGACTGTGTAGCTCTGATCCCCGAGCTTGGCGACAAATCCCACGGGGCTCAACCTCGAGGGCGGTACCAACCGCGGCCGATAACGGCCGCGTGGCGGCGCAATGCATTGCGCTTTGCTTGATCGCGCCACTTGGACGGTTCGGCGGCGCCCTGCGCGAGCAATCCGATATTTTGTTCCTGTTCGCGATGAAGCGCGGCGATCGCCGCAGAAGCGAGGGCAATCTCTTTGTGAGGCAGGATCTCCTCGCCGTCGGTCGCGCGGTACTCTTCATCGATAAAGCCGGTGTTGAAGTCACCGGACATGAAACGGCTATGACGCACGATCCACTGGTTAAAGGCGATATTCGTCTTGATGCCGCGCACCTGATATTCCCTAAGCGCCCGGCGCATGCGGAGAATCGCTTCGACCCGGTTTTCGCCCCAGGTGATCAGCTTGGCGATCATCGGATCGTAATAAATCGGCACTTCCGCGCCCTCATAGACGCCACAGTCATTGCGCAGACCTAATCCTTCGGGCAGGCGCAGCCCTTCGATTTTTCCCGGACACGGCATGAAATCTCTTTCCGGATCTTCGGCATAGATGCGGCATTCGATGGCATGGCCGGTTTGCGTAATATGCCGCTGCCGCCATGGCAGATAGCCGCCCGCCGCTACTTCGATCTGCGCTTTCACCAGGTCGATGCCGACCACGCGCTCAGTCACCGCATGCTCCACTTGCAGACGCGTGTTCATCTCGAGAAAATAAAAATTCTGCTCCGGGTCGAGCAGAAACTCGAGTGTCCCCGCGCCGACATAGCCCACGGCGCGAGCCCCCTGAATCGCGATTCGGCCGATGCGCCGGCGCGTGCGATCGTCCATGCCTGGTGCGGGCGATTCCTCTATCACTTTTTGATGGCGCCGCTGGATCGAACATTCGCGATCATAAAGATGGATGACATGACCGTAGTTATCCGCCAGCACTTGAATCTCGATGTGGCGCGGCCGCTCGATGAATTTTTCCACGTAAAGCCGAGAGTCGCCGAACGAGGAGGCCGCCTCCGACCCGACAGCCCGAAAAGCGGAGCGCACCTCGCGCCGCGAGCGCACGAGGCGTAGCCCTTTGCCGCCGCCGCCTGCCACCGCCTTCAACATGCAGGGATAACCAATCGCTTCGATTGTCGACAGGACTTCCTCCTCCGATGTTAAGATGCCGTCGGATCCGGGAACGACCGGCACTCCGGCGGCTTTCATCACCTGGCGCGCCTTGACCTTGTCGCCCATCTGGTCGATCACCTTGGGCGAAGGACCAATGAAGATGATGCCCTCGTCTTTGCAGCGCTGGGCAAACGCCGGGTTCTCCGCCAGAAAGCCGTATCCCGGATGTACGGCTTCGGCGCCGCTTCTTTTGCAGACGTCGATAATACGGTCGATCGCGAGATAACTTTGAATCGACGGCGGTGGTCCGATCCCGTAGGCGTAATCCGCATACTTCACATGCAGCGATTCGCGGTCGGCTTCCGAGTAAACCGCGATGCTTTCAATGTCGAGCTCGCGGCAAGCGCGCGCGATGCGCACCGCAATCTCGCCCCGGTTGGCGATCAGAATGCGCTTAAACATCAAATGCGGTGTGGGGGGCGCAGCATGCTGCGCCCTCGCTAGAGCGGAATATTGCCATGCTTCTTCGGCGGGTGATGATCTTGCTTGTTTTTCAGCATATCGAGAGCGCGTATCAATGTCGGGCGGGTCTCTTCAGGATAAATGATCCCGTCGATGTATCCCGATTCCGCCGCTTTGAACGGGTTGGCAAAAGTTTCGCGGTATTTGGTGATCAGCTGCTCGCGCGCATTGGCCGGGTCGGCGGCCCTTTGCAATTCATCCCGAAACACGATGTTGATCGCACCCTCGGGGCCCATGACGGCGATTTCTGCGGTTGGATAAGCGAAATTGATATCGCCGCGCAGATGTTTGCTCGCCATGACGATATAGCCGCCGCCGTAGGCCTTGCGCGTGACAACGGTGACCTTGGGAACCGTGGCTTCCGCGTAAGCATACAGCAGCTTTGCGCCGTGTCGAATGATGCCGTGATATTCCTGTTCGGTGCCGGGCAAAAAACCCGGAACATCGACGAATGTCACCACGGGAATGTTGAAGCAGTCGCAAAAGCGGATAAAGCGCGCCGCCTTTACCGCAGCGTTGATATCCAAGCAGCCAGCCAGGTTCGCTGGCTGGTTCGCGACGATACCCACCGAGCGACCGCCAAGATGAGCAAACCCGACTAGGATATTGCGGGCAAATTCGGCCTGCACTTCGTAGAAGTAACCTTCGTCGACTACCGCGGTAATCAACTCCTTCATGTCGTAGGGCCGATTGGGATTATCGGGAATCAGGCTTCTAAGCCGCTTGTCTCGCCGCAGGGGATCGTCGCTCGTCGGCCGGAACGGCGGATCCTCTTGATTGTTCCCGGGCAAAAACCCGATCAGGTCGCGAATCATCAACAGGCAATCCTTTTCCGAACCGGCCGCAAAATGCGCCACCCCGCTTCGGCTCGCGTGCGTCTCGGCACCACCCAATGTTTCTTTGGAAACTTCTTCATGGGTCACCGTTTTGATGACGTCCGGCCCGGTAATGAACATGTAGCTGTTGGTCTTCAGCATGAAAATAAAATCCGTGATCGCCGGTGAATAGACGGCGCCGCCCGCGCATGGACCGAGAATCGCCGTGATTTGCGGGACCACGCCCGACGCCGTGACGTTGCGTTGAAAAATTTCTCCGTATCCGGCCAGGCTGTCGACGCCTTCCTGAATGCGCGCGCCGCCAGAATCGTTAATGCCGATAATGGGCGCACCGTTCTTCAGAGCCAGGTCCATCACTTTACAGATCTTGTCCGCCACCACACGGCTCAAACTGCCGCCGAAAACGGTGAAGTCCTGGGAATAGACGTACACCAGACGACTATCGATGGCGCCATATCCGGTCACCACCGCATCGCCGAAAAATTTCTGTTGCTCCATGCCGAAATCGGTGCAGTCGTGGGTGCGCAAACGATCGAGCTCCACAAAGCTGCCGCTGTCGAGCAAAATATTCAGGCGCTCGCGCGCGAGAAGTTTCCCCTGCTCATGTTGCCGGCGGGCGCGCTCGGCGCCGCCGCCAGCTTCGGCTCTTTCGTTCAGCTCTCGGAGCTTGTCCAGATTGTTAGTGGTAACCATGAAGGGGGATCCTTAGAGGGGAAATCAGCTTATGCCGCCGACGAGTGGCGGCATCATAACAGACACCTTTGAGCTGTCAACAGAATTACAGCGCGCGCTCCTCGAAGTTGCGCTCGCTGAGAGGTCGCGTTACTATCGTTGAACGCCTATTCGCAGGCCGCATTCACGGCCGGAAAACAATTTCATGTTCGAAACTCAACCTTCCCGACAAAAAAAATCGCAAAACGCCGGCCGCGAGCGCGAGGCCGTGAAATTACGCGCCGACCAGGCGATTTTGCTCGTCGCCGCCAGTGAGGGCGACGCCAACATGCTCTATGCGGTCGGCTTTTTCGTTCCCGATCCGTTTATTTTTTTTCAGCACCGTGACAAAAAATTCGCCGTCCTGAGCGATCTCGAGATCGATCGCGCCAAAAAGCAGGCTCACGTCCACCGGGTGCTTTCGCTTTCTCTTTACCAACGCAAGCTGCGCCAACTCGGCAAGCCTGCAACCATGATCGATGTTCTTGATCTGATCTTTCGCGAAAGGGGCATTCGCTCACTCGTGGTTCCGGCAAATTTTTCCGCGCTCCTTTCTGACCAGCTCCGGGCCAAGGGCTACAGCGTGCAGATTAAGCGCGATCCATTTTGGGCCGAGCGCGAAACTAAAAACCGCGTCGAAGTCGCGCAGATCACCGAATCCTTGCGGATTGCGAGACTCGGACTCGAAGCCGGTATTCGCATGCTCAAGAGAACACGGGCCAAACGCGATGGTTATTTGTATCTGAACGGCGCGCGAGTGACTTCTGAAATGCTCAAGACCGCCGTCAACACGACGATCATGGCGCAGGGCTGGTTGCCCAGCCATACGATTATTTCATCCGGCAATCAGTGCGTCGATCCCCATCATGAAGGCAGCGGTCCGATCAAAGCGAATACCTCGATCATCTTTGATATCTTTCCGCGCTCGCAGGACAACGGTTACTTCGGCGATCTCAGCCGGACGGTGGTGCGCGGCCGCGCGTCGGATAAGCTCAAAGAGATTTACGCCGCCGTGCAAGCCGGTCAGCAGATCGGTTACCGGCAAATTCGTGACGGCGTCAATGGCAAAGAGGTGCACCAAAATATCTTGGCGTTGTTCGAAGCGCGCGGCTTTCATACCGGACGGATCAACGGCCGCATGCAGGGTTTTTTTCACGGCACCGGGCACGGCCTCGGACTCGATATCCACGAGCCGCCGCGCATTGCTCCAATCGATGCGATCTTGCGCAGCGGGCACGTGGTCACGGTCGAGCCCGGCCTCTATTATCTCGGCATCGGAGGAGTGCGTTTGGAAGACGTCGTGGTGGTGACCGCAAAAGGCAACCGCAATCTCACCGACTGCCCGCAGTTCCTCGAAATCTAAAGCTCTCTTCAAAATGTGAGCTCAGGCAAAGCCGGAGCACAACGATTTTCGGGCAGCCGCATGAAGGAAAGTGAAATTGCCGAGCTGATCGGCAAGCTCGCCCGTGACGACAGGCCCACTCTGCGGGCAGCCGTCGACGCACTGATCCCTCTCGCGGCGGAAA
>JBIOXP010000307.1:0-8321 GCA_044869705.1 Binatia bacterium
GCGCTTCTTGGCCCGCTCGATTTCCTGCTTGAGCCCGTCGCGGTGGCCGCCTCGAACCCAGACCTGACGGGGTTTTTGCCCAAGCCCCGTACTCGATCCCACTCGCCACTTCGCCTTGCCCAACTCCAACGCAACGTAGAGAACTTTCTCCTGCTTTGTGCTATCTGTTTCCCTGCGGGTCGTTGCTGTTTTCATCTCGCTCCTCCTTTTGAGATTTGTCTGACACCTTTCTCAAGGAGCTTAACAGCAACGACCTGTTACTTTTCAACCTCATGGTATCTCTCCCGCAAAGGCGGGCGAGGGAACTGGGATAGCTCACAAAGGTGGTACTCTCAGACCCGCATCGCGCATCCGATTCCGACCCCCTCGCCCATTCCGATGGGAGAGGGCGGGGGTGAGGGCAAAGGCAAAGATAATATTTCGATTGCACGCCGCCGGTTTCCTTGGTTATATTTCTCCTATGGCTGAACAAGATCATGATCACGACGAGGGTTCGAATCTTTCCGAGATGGATCTCCGGGTGCGCGCGCTTGAAACGATCTTGGTCGACAAGGGCTATATCGAGAGCGCCGCGCTCGATCGCATTGTCGAGCTTTATGAAACCAAGATCGGCCCGCATATCGGCGCGCAGGTGGTCGCGAAGGCATGGGGCGATCCGCTCTTTCGCCGGGCGCTGCTCGAAGACGCGAGCAAGGCCGTTGCCGCCTTTGCACCGCACGTCGGAAATGTCGGCGATTACTTGATCGCGGTCGAAAACACGCCCGAGGTGCACAACATGATCGTGTGCACGTTGTGCTCGTGTTATCCCACGGACGTGCTCGGACTGCCGCCGACCTGGTACAAATCCTTCGCTTACCGCTCGCGCGCCGTCAAGGAGCCACGCGCGGTGCTGGCGGATTTCGGCGTCACATTGCCGGTCGAAACCGAGATCCGCGTTTGGGACTCCACCGCGGAAACGCGCTACTTGGTCGTGCCGATGCGACCCGCAGGCACGGACGGCTGGAGTGAATCGCAGCTTGCGAAATTGGTCACGCGCGATTCGATGGTCGGCACCGGCCTGGCGAAAAAACCCAGCGAGGTGGCCTGATGGACGGCGTCCACGATATGGGCGGCATGGACGGGTTCGGCAAAGTCGAGCCCGAGGCCAACGAGCCGGTGTTCCACGATCGCTGGGAGGGACGCGTGCTGGCGATGAGCCGCGCGATCGGCGTCTTTCGCGCCTGGACCATCGATACCAGCCGTTACGCGATCGAGTTACTCGCGCCGTCGGTCTACCTGACGCGCTCGTATTACGAGAAATGGTTTCTGCGCAATCAAAAGCTGCTGATCGAACGCGGCCTCATCGATGCCGACGAGGTCGCCGCCGGGCGCGCGCTCCGTCCCGCGAAGAATCTAACCCGCGGACCGTTCACGCTCGCCGATGTGGAAAAAGTTACGCGCCGAGGCTCCTATGGGCGCCCGGCGCCGGCACCCCCGCGATTCAAAGCCGGCGATCGCGTGCGCACGAAAAACATTCATCCGGCGACCCATACGCGTTTGCCGCGCTACGCGCGCGGCCGTGTCGGTGTGGTCGAGCGCCTGCACGGCACGCACGTCTTTCCGGACTCTGCCGCCGTTGGAAAGGGCGACGATCCGCAGTGGCTTTACACCGTGCGCTTCGACGCGCAGGAGCTTTGGGGCGCGGATGCGGAACCGAATTTGAAAATCTCCATCGAAGCGTTTGAACCATATCTCGAACGTGCCTGAAGCGTCATTCATCGAAGCAACAGCGGCTCGGCGCGCTGCCGAAGCTCTTCCCGGAATACCGCGCGACGATAATGGCCCGGTCTTTCGCGCGCCGTGGGAAGCTCACGCGTTCGCCATGGCGTTGGCGCTCCACCAAAAAGGCCTTTTCGCGTGGAGCGAATGGTCCGCGATGCTTGGCGACGAGATCAAAAAGGCGCAGCGTACCGGCGATCCCGATACCGGGGAAACTTACTATCTTCATTGGCTCGCCACACTCGAGCGCATGGTCGCTGCAAAAGGCGCGGCCTCGCGGCAAGCTCTGGCAGATCATTATCGAGCATGGGAGCGCGCGACGCAGCGAACACCGCACGGCAAGCCGATCGAACTGAAACCGGAAGACTTCGTTAAGTGACCGATCGTTCCAGAAGGGTGGTGTTGGGTAGCGCTCCAATTCCCCAGCGCGAGCATGCAGCGCACGCCGTCTCTGTTACTCGCGTGCGGCTCATGGGGAGAAAAAATGATGCAAGCGTTTGACACAGTTTCCATTGACGAGCTCGCGGCCTTACCGCCGACGATCTTTGGCGTCATCCGTTGGAAGCAATACATCGGCAGGCCTGCCGGTCATCTATGCAGCGGCTTCAATATTCGTGTGGAGGAGCATACGGCAACCCAGTTCCGTTCCGTCGGCGGTGGAAAGTACGAGCCGATTCCCGGCACGGGGATCTGGAAAGACGTCAATGATGCGCTTGTCTGCCGGGAGCTAGCGGATGAAGGCGATGATTACAAGGTCGGTTTTCAAATCCTGGGCCGAGACATCCATCTGAATGCTTTTCCCGACGGGCAGTATCGAGTTACGCCGATTGTAACCGGCCTGTGGACGAGGGCCACTCCGGTCGTATTGCTTGGGTCGCGCATGATCGAGCCAAGGAGCGCGTCTGTTGTGCTCAAGAAGGATGATCATATTCAAAGCGTCGAGTTCGAAGTCGTGCAACGTCCCCGGCCATGGTGGACAATCGTCGGAGCCGCGATCGCAGGCGCGTTGGTCGGCTCTGTGCTGACAACCTCGCGCTCGCGTCGCGGCTCCCTCGGCGAGATGTGAAGCGGTGCTTCGCCGAAGCCGGTTCTATTTAGATGGTTTGAAAGGCTCCGGCTGCTTGGGCGTCACCGTATCGGTGAGCGTCTTCAAGTACGCTACCAGCGCAGCCTCTTCGTCGCTCGTGAGACCAAGGTTTCCGAGCACGCCGGCATTCCCAGCCTGATTAGGAGTGTCGAACTCCGGAGCAGGCCAGCAGTTTCTCGCGATTGCCTGATCTGCTGTCGTACCCGCCGGGCAAGCCAGCGGATCCCGTAACAAGATTGAAGTGTTGTAAAAATGCACGACCTGCTCCAATGACTTGAAGTAGCCATTGTGCATATACGCCTTCGGAAAGCCGTTGCCGCGGCGCTTGTCCACGTTGCGCAGCGTCGCGGTTTTCATCTGCCCGGCAAATGGCGTTGCGGTCGGGTTGGCGGAATTGAATACGGCACTCGGATCGGCGTGCTTGAGCAGTCCCGCGTCCGGATTGTTCGCATCGAAGTTTTCTATCTCGAAATTCGGCGGCAGCCCGATATGGTGATAAGCAAAGTCGGAATAAATTTGTGTGAGCTCATTGCCAGTGGAACCGGCGCCGTGGCTATTGTGGCAACCTGCGCAGCGTGCGTTCTTTGGGACAAGCGCACCCGTTCCGTTATCGACGAGGCGGTTCAGTCCTGAATCGTTTTTGCCGTAAAACAGATCACGCCCGAGATTCTCGATGCTGGTCAGATTGGGGAGAGGAAAAACTCCACCGTTCCTGATCCCTTGATCCCGTTTGGAGCTAAACGAGTTCACTTCATCGGAATGCTGCCAGGCTGCAATCGCCAGAGCGATGCGCTTGAAATTGATAGCCACGTTCGCGGCGGTGCAGTCGATCGCCTCGCTCCAAGCCCTCGTGAAAAGTTCGGCGTACTTGGCCGTCTGGACATGCCGGCAGACAGCTCCGGCACCGGGTAATCCGCCATCGTTTCCGTCGGGGACGTTCTGTTCGACATCGTTCGGAAACGGCCCGAGTGCCTGATCCGCGACTGGCCCGATGAAAACACCGTAAGCCGACCTCTGCGCGTCGCTGTCGAAGACCTCACCACCGACGTGCGGAGTTGCTCCTTTTCCCGTCACGTTCGGGAGAGCAACCAACGGAATGGCGTTTCCCTCCGCGCGACCATCCCAGAAAACGCCGCCGAAACAAGCGAAGGGTAAACCTTGCCGACAAGATTCGACCGGGTCTGCAGCATTCGGGTTTGTTGCAGGCCGGGTCCCAAACGGCGGACTGAAGCTCGCGTACGCATTGCTGGGCGGCCTGCGTCCACCGACTGTATGTGGATTGGCGCCGGGTATCGCCACCCCTTTTTTGTTGATGCCGGCGACTGCGCCCGTCCAGCCATTGTCCGGGTCATGGCAGGTCGAACACGACTGACGCGGCGGATTGGAAATATTGTCGAAGAAAACACGCTTGCCGAGCTCTTGGAGAGCCGGCACGTCTTGGGCCATGCCAGAGCCGTTCAACAGCAGTACCAACGCGCCGGTGAACGCGGCTGATGCCGCGCTGGCGATGCGAGCAAAGATTCGAAATGGTTTTGCGCCAGTCTCGTGATGTTCGATTCGCATGATCACTCCTCGGGATCGCGATCCCTCTTGAATAATTTGTGTTTGCCACGCGACTGTTCCGCAGCGGCGGCGCAGCGGTAAACCCGCGCGCCGAGAGTCGAGCGCTGCCGCACGATCAATCGCTTTTTTATGAGGATTTTTACGGAACCGTGTCTTTGCGCGAGTTCAGCAACACGCATACCAACGTGTGTGTAGAGAAAAAATTTTTCACGGTACGGTGCTCACGCTCATTGACTGGGCGCTTCAGCCAAACACAATTTTCATGAAAGCTCGACGGATAAGAGAGTGATTTAGAAATCGCCGTGAAGATGCGCGCAGCGATCTTTGCGGCAATGAATTTTTTCGGCACGGAAAATTTTTTTTCCGGCGGCGAATGAAACGATGATTCATTTTTTGATTGAGCACGATCGAATGAAAATTCAATCACTGATGTGTTTGAACCCCCCTGCATTTTTTGGATGTCGCACCGACCCGACGGTGCACTTTTCAATGCGTGCCGCGTAGTCGCGCCGACCGCAGCGAGCGAATTTTTCGAGCCGGTTATCCGAGGATCTCGATCGCAAAAGCCAAGAACGGTTGTTATTAAGGAAGAGGGGATAGATTGCTCCTGGGACGACCCAGGAAGGCTTCGTCACAACGCGATGCGAACGTTTACTCGTAGGAAAACATTCGGGGGCTTCATCGTACGACCTCAAGCGATCAGACTTCTCGCGCTGATCTTGTCGTGCGGAGGGTTTGTCCTGTTAGGCTGCTCGGGTATGTCATGGAAATCGCCCTTGGGGCGAGACCATCCGCTCACCGGGCGTATCTGGGACGTCGCAGCCGCGCAATTTATCGATCGCGAAAGCCTGGTCGAAGTTCTAGCTCATGCCGATTTCGTTCTGCTCGGTGAGCGCCACGACAACCGGGATCATCACATGCTGCAGGCCGAAGTGCTCCGGAGCCTGATTGCCGCTGGACGGCGCCCCGCAGTCGGTTTTGAAATGCTCGGCCTCGACGATGCCGCCGCTATCACCAACTATCTCGCCGCCGCTCCGAACGATGCTGCCGGACTAGGTCAGGCAGTGAATTGGAACAAACGCGGATGGCCGGATTGGGCGATGTACCAACCGATCGCCGAGGCCGCCCTTCGAGCAAAACTGCCGATTGTTCCGACCAATCTGCCACTTGCGACCGCGACAAAGATGACGCGGGTCGGCCTTGCCGCCCTCGAGCCGCAAAGGGTACGCGAGCTGGGTCTCGACCGGCCGCCGCCGCAACCCGTCTTCGAAAAGATGGCAGCTGACATACGCGACGCGCATTGCGGGTTCGCACCCGAGGAAATCGTCAAACCGATGGTGGATGTGCAGCGGGCCAGAGATGCTCAGATGGCCGAGAGCTTGGTCGCGGCAGGCGATCCAGACGGCGCGGTCCTGGTCGCCGGAGCGGGTCATGTGCGAAACGACTACGGCATTCCGGTTTATCTCAAGTCAAAGGCGCCGAAGAAGCGCGTGATCAGCATCGCTTTCGTCGAAGTCGATCAACGAAAAAGCGAACCGCAGAGTTACGCGCTTGCTGACCCCGAGGGCCGATTTCCTTTCGATTACGTTTGGTTCACGCCCCGCGTCGACGACGAAGACCCTTGTGAAAAGTTCAAGTCGCAGTTCGAGCGCATGAAGAAAACCCGGTGAACAGCTCACGGCTCCAAGCGACCACCTCGCCGCCTTCCCGAATTGCGGCTTCAGCGGCCTGGCTACTAGGAGTCTTTGCCTTTAGCTTTTCTTTCTTCGGTGAGCTTCTGGAGAAATGAGAGATCGAGCATGTCGGCCGATTTCAGCCCCATGCCGGAAAGATCGCTGTCGCTGACGATCACGTTTTCGATGGACTTCGCTGTTACCATGGGAAGCCCGGGAGTCACCCGGCTGTACATATTGATTGTCTCTTCCAGCTCTTCGTTGGCGTTGGATCGATAGTATTCACGAAGATAACTTATCGTCTTCTCGCGATTTCGCTCGTCGCGATAAAAGTCCATCCCGTCGGCCAACCCGCGCATGAAATTCATTACTGTCTCTCTATCCGAGCTGATAAATGACCGCGTGGTCAGAACGCCGGAGAGAATGTATTCAAAATCTTGCGCGGCAAAATCGAGCAGGGACACATAACCCGCTTTGCGAGCCCGCAGAGTGAACGGCGCCTGAAAGAGAGAAGCCTGAACATGACCGGCTGTCAGTGCCGACCACCGTTCTCCGGGCGAGCCAATCGGCACAATCGTAACGTCCTTTTCCGCATTCAGCCCGAGGCGCCGCAGTCCCAGCCGGGCGATAAAATCGGGGCTGGCGCCGAGCTGACTCACGCCGATTCGTTTGCCTTTCAAATCATTGGCGTTATGCACCGAGGGATGGGCAACAATAATGTAATCGAGCCGGTTACCGACTGCTCCAATAAACGTGACCTCTCTGGCGCCTCTCGCCCAGGCGCGAATAGCGGCCGGACCGGCGGTCAACTGAATCGACACCTCCCTCGCCAGCAGAGACTGAAGCGCGGTGACGCCTCCAGGGATAAAGATCGGTTTCAGTCTTAAACCCTGTCTTTCGAAGGAACCTGAACGATAGGCAACCCAGAAAAAACTGCTCGAGCCGCCGAGCGGATACGAGATATTGATTTCCTTCAATGCCTTCGTCTGCGAAAACAGATCGGTGGACGGTGTCCCCAACAGCACCACCACCGTCATAATCGTAATCGGGCGAAAGACGAATCTCATCGATCTACCCTCCCTCGGCTTTATTGTTGCCACTCTCCCTCAGAGAGCCGGTCAAAGTCCAGGAGCGTAATTGTTCGCTTACGCGACGCCGCGGCGCACAGTGAAATGAAAAGCGATCAGAACCGCGGGAACGCTGCAATGACTCACAGGATAGTCGAAATAATATTCTCAACATCATGGTGGATTTGAATGGATCCTCTGCGAAGCTTTGCCGACCAATGCAGCATCACGAATCTCAATCCGGCGGAATTATGTCCAGTTTTTATGACTAGAAAATTTGCCTCGGTTGTTCTATATTCCGGTCATGAAAACCGTGCCCGCCGCCAAATTCAAGGAACAGTGCCTCGCGCTGCTCGATCGCGTAGGTCCTGATGGCATTTTGATTACCAAACACGGCAAGCCAGTGGCCAAGCTTGTGCCCGTTCATACCGACCATGCAAATTTGATCGGCAGCTTCAAAGGTAAGATCAAGATCAAAGGAAATATTCTCAGCACCGGTATCAAGTGGAATGCTGAATCTTGACACGCACGTGCTAATTTATGCGTTAACCGACGATTTAACGCATCGGGAGCGGGAGTTGCTCTCCAACGACACCTGGAGTATTTCCGCAATCGTTCTTTGGGAAATCGCTAAACTCTCCGAAGTGGGTCGCATCGAGCTCGACTTGGATCACCCCGAGTTGGCTCGAACATTGACGCGTATTGACACCTGGCCATTGACTCTCGACATCTGCCGTTCGATTAAAGCTTTGGATTTTGACAGCGATCCCGCCGATGAGATCATCGCGGCAACGAGCGTCGTGCATAGAATACCTCTGCTCACGCGCGACCGAAGAATGCGCCGCTCCAAGCTCGTGCCGATCGCTTCATAACCTAAAGCGGTGCTGAACGTCTTGACTGCCGGCTCACTCTCCGCGATAAGTCGACGAAAGGAGAGCTGTTAGCCCATGATCATCCTGAACAATGAAGACGTCAGCGAGTTGTTGTCGATGGAGAATTGCCTGCGGCATTTGGAATCGGCTTACAAGGAGCTGTCCGAGGGATCTGCTGTGAATCGCCCGCGCAGCGATCTTTATCTGCCGGCCACGACCACTGGCGGCGTCTATTGTTTCAAAACCATGGAAGGCGGCCTCACGCGCGAGAAGGTCGTGGCGTTGCGGCTCAACTCGGACG
>JBIOXP010000308.1:0-3359 GCA_044869705.1 Binatia bacterium
CCAGCTCGGGATTGCGAGCAAGAGCAGCAGAGCCGCGTACAAGCCGCTCGGAAGGTAAGCTCTTACGCGCGCCGGCCTAATCGCCAAAGTATAGCCTCCGCGGATTTTTGCTGAGCATCGCGCTTACGAGCTTGGCATCGAGATCTTTTCGATTGCGAATTTTTTCCACCGCGCCCGGATAGAAGCAATCGTGATGTGGAAAATCGGACGCAAAAACCAGTGTCTCGGCGCCGACAGTTTCGGCGACGTAGGAAATCGCGCGCTCTTCGAGTTCGAAGGAAACAAAGCATTGCCGGCGAAAATAAGTGCTCGGCCGCTCTTTCAAGTACGGCACCTCGAAGTGATAATTTTCCGCATGCTCGTCCATGCGCTCCAGCCAGTAGGGCACCCAACCGCAGCCGGCTTCCATGAAACCGACGCGGAGCCGAGGATGGCGCTCCAGCACGCCGCCGAGGATTAAACTGGCCGCCGCGGTCATCTGCTCCAGCGGATGAGCATGCAAATGGAAAAGGCAGTAACGATTAAAACGCTCCGCTCCGGCGGTCGGCAGGCGAATGCCGGTGCTGACATGAACCAGAGCCGGCACATTCAATTGCTCCGCTAAATCCCAAAGCGGCTCGTACGCCGGATGATCAAGATTGCGGTTATCTACAGGATGAGGTGAAATAAAAAGCCCGCGGTGGCCGCGTTTGGTGACGGCGCGCTCCGCTTCAGCGACTGCGGGACTCGGTTCCTGAAGCGGAATCATGGCGATGCCCAGAAGCTTTTCTCGATTGAGGGCGCAATGTTCGGCCAGCCAGTCGTTGTAGGCGCGAAAAAGAGCAGGCGCGAGCTGCGGTTGCCGGACGCCGCCGAGCCTGAGCGAATGGGTCGGGAAAAGCGCCACGCGATGGATGCCTTCGCTGTTCATGACCTCAAGACGAGTGGCCGCATCGGCAGCTAATTGCAGCAAGTCGCGCCGGCCCATCTCGGTGATGAACCCCAGCGGAAACAAACTCTCGGGGCCGTCGTTGCCGGTGCTGTTGCCGTTCTCGAATCCCGCGGTCCGTTGCACGATGTCTCGCAGAGGTTCTTCCAGATAGCGCAGCCAGATGTCGCGCGGCTCGACGACATGCGCATCCGCATCGATGACCAGTTCCGAACCTGTCACGGATCGCTCCCGCTCAATGCCTCATTCCGCGCGCAAGGCATAGCTGATGCCGATCCGCTCCGCACTGTAGAAATCTTCGAGAAAGTCATCCTGACGTGTATAGCTTCGATTGGGCAGAAGCCGCCCTTCGAAGGAGAGAGGCAGAGGCGAAATATCAAACGGGTAGGGCCGCACGATCGCTTCATACTCGTTCTGCACATCGATGGTCAGCGTGGCATCGGGTGCACCGTCCGCCACCGGCACCGGAACGTTGCTCAATTGTTTCGTCGGGCCGTTTTTTCTCGCCTGGCTGTTGAACGGGTAGCGGTTACAAACAAACTGGGCAAACTGATCGAAAACTTCCATGAGCTTAAAGTTGGTCCAGAGGTGAGACTCCTCGGTCCACGGCGCCAATGCCGGATCGGCTCGCAATTGAGTCAGCCAACGGTCGCGCGGCGCTTTTTGTTCGGCGATAAAATTCTGAACCGCGGAATCGCTGCGATAGTCGGGCATGCTCGGCAGCAGGCCCATTCCCTGGGTCAGAAGCGCTTCGCCGTGCATCGACACGAAATAGGCGGCATACGGATCCCGGTTCGCGAGCCGCTCGATGACGCCGCGGTAAAGATCCAACCAGACTCCCTGTCCGAGATGCTTGATGCTACCGATGTAATCGGATGGATAACCCTGCTCGTTGACCGAGGGTTTGATCTCCCATTCCCACCAGCCGCTGTCGTGCTCCTGCGCCGCCAGCACCATGGAAGCGTACGGGCGAAGCCTGGCGAATCGATCATTGCCCCAGCGGGCCGCGAGCCATCCGGCGATGCGCGAGTGATCGGTCTGTAAGATCAATAGCAGTCGAGCATCATCATAGGGACATACCATCATGAGATTTCAGCCTCCCGGCCGTTGCCACATTTTTTTCCCGTATTCAACAAATGCTCACGGGTTGCTAGTCCGGTGAAACTCCAGAGCGCGCAGCGATGCGGCCACACACTCATGGTTGCTTGCGCAGTTCGGCTCACCACACAGCGACCCATAGCTACGCGCGATTGATAAAATTGTCCAATATATATAATTCATGAGACGCATAGAAAAATGGCTATGGGTGACGGGTAGACGAACGGATGACTTTCCATCAACTGGAAATATTCGCCGCGGTTGCCGAGCAGGCGAGCATTACCCAGGCTGCGCGGAAGATAAGAATCAGCCAGCCGTCGGTGTCGAAACAATTGCGCTTTCTCGAGCGCGAATGCGGGCTCAAGCTTTACGTGAAAGCCGGACGGGGCATCAAAATTACCGAACAAGGACGCTTACTGCAGAGCGCGGCGCAACCGATTTTGAAGCAGATGGAAGAGCTTCGCGCGTCTTTTTTGAACCACCTTGTCGATGCTCCCGCTGTCGCGCTTCGGGTAGGGAGCACGCCAAGCCCGGGGGCTTTTTTTCTCCCGGGTGTGCTCAAGTCCTTCGTCAAATTCCATCCGAAAGTTCATCCGACGCTGCGCACCGGCTACCCTGACGCGATCAAAGCGATGGTGCTCGACGGCGAGGTGGATGTTGCGGTGACCACGATTGCGCCGTCTCATCCAGAGATCGTCGAAGAACCGATCGCATCGGAAGAAATTTTGGCCATAGTCTCTGCCAAACACCCTCTGGCCGGTAAAAAAAAGCTGAATGACAGCGAGCTCGGCAGAGTTCCCTTCATTATGACCACAGATGGTCGCATCGCCGAGGAGATAAAAAAAATCGGCTTACGCCTCAATGTCGTTATGTGGTGTGACTCCGTAGAGTTAAAAAAGGCGGCGGTCGAGGCGGGACTCGGTGTCGGCCTGTTTTATCGCGGCAGCGCCGAAGCGGGATTAAGACAAGGTTACTTCAAGGCGCTCGAAATACCGAAAATCAAAAATATTAAGATTGCCTGCTACCTCATATATCGAAAAGGGACTCGCCTCTCGCCAAACTTAAATCACTTACTGGCTTTGCTGCGCCGCTCTGCAAAACAAAATCCCGCCATGTCAAGCCAGCGTTAACAGTGCAAGCTGCGTGCGGAGACAGACAGCCTGGATTCAAGCTGTCCAAGCGCTAAAAATTAAGCAGCGCGGCAGCCGAACGACGCGCGCGCCAAGCAAATTCTCGCCGGTTGATATCCGTTGCCAACCTGATACTAGTCAGAAATTCAAAATTGCAGGGTGAAAAAATGGCGGATCAGAAAAACCCAGCAGAGGTATTGAAG
>JBIOXP010000309.1:0-3307 GCA_044869705.1 Binatia bacterium
TGAATCATGGCGGGTGTCGCATCAGCACGCATCGCGAATCGACACGCGCTGCATTCGGTTTACTACAGCACGGCGAAAAAAACAGCGTTACCGCTTAACGAAACGTGTACGCGAGCGAGTTGCGACAAGCGACGACGCATTCGCGTGGCGGCAGTCGTCATCATTGGTGCGCGCACGCGACGTGCGACCAAATTTGTGTGCGCATTGTCGCGATTGCAAAAAATACGATGAAATAAGGATTTTTGTAACGGCGGTAACCGGCTCTCTGCGCCATTTCTAAAAAGAATTTGCGCGCATTGATCGTTACGTTTTGCGTTGTCGACGCTCGACGCACGCATGCCGGCGTAATGAAAAATTTTGCACAGATGGTCACGCGCGAGCGGCGGGAAGCATCGGATTCGATCAAAAATGAGCGAATCAGCCCGGAGTGATTCGCGGTGATTCGGCTCAGGCGGACCTTCAGTTCGTCGGTGGCAACCGGAGCACGCGGAGCTTTCGTCGCAAAAATTCCGCTCGCGCCGAACCAAGACTGGTCACAATCCCAGTTTGCGTCTCAAAATGTCGTTGACGGCCTGCGGACTCGCCTTGCCGCCGGAGGATTTCATCACTTGTCCGACGAACCAGCCGATTGCTTTCGGATTGGACCTTGCGTCGGCAACTTTATCCGGATTCCTGGCGACAATGTCATCGACGACTTTCTCGATCGCAGCAGTATCGGTTACCTGTTTCATTCCGCGTTGCTCGACGATCGCGCGCGGGTCGCCACCCTCGGTCCAGACGATCTCAAACAGATCCTTGGCGATCTTGCCAGATATAGTGCCGTCCCGGATCAGGTCGAGCACCGCGCCAAGCTGGCCCGCCGATACCGGAGACGACGCAATGGTCTTGCCTTCCTTGTTGAGCCGACCGAACAGCTCATTGATGACCCAATTCGCCGCAGCTTTGCCGTCACGGCCTTTGGCAACCGCTTCGAAAAACTCCGCTGTCTCGCGTTCGGCGACGAGCACACCGGCGTCGTAATCTGACAATGAAAAGTCACGCCTGAAGCGCGACTTCTTTTCGTCTGGTAGTTCCGGAAGCTTCGCCGCCAACGCATCGACGTAAGGCTGGTCGAACACAAGCGGCAGCAAGTCGGGGTCCGGGAAGTAGCGGTAGTCGTGGGCCTCTTCCTTCGATCGCATGGAGCGGGTTTCGCCGCGCGCGGCATCGAACAGCCGGGTCTCCTGCTCTATCGTGCCGCCCTCCTCGATGATCTCGATCTGCCGGCGCGCTTCGTGCTCGATCGCCTGGCCGATAAACCGGATGGAATTCACGTTCTTGATCTCGCATCGCGTGCCAAGCGGCTGACCGGGCCGGCGCACCGACACATTTACGTCCGCGCGCAGATTGCCCTTTTCCATGTCGCCGTCACAGGTTCCGAGATAGCGCAGGATTGAGCGCAATTTCGCCATGAAAGCCTTCGCCTCATCGGCTGAGCGCAGATCCGGCTTTGAGACAATCTCCATCAATGCAACGCCGGAGCGATTGAGATCCACATACGAGTAATCTGGATGGCGATCGTGAAGGCTTTTGCCGGCATCCTGTTCGAGGTGAACCCGTTCGATTCCCACGACAACACTGGTGCCGTCTTCGAGATCGACGGCAACGGCGCCTTCGCCAACAACGGGCGATTTGTACTGGCTGATCTGATAGCCCTGCGGCAGATCAGGATAAAAATAATTCTTCCGGTCGAAAACAGATCGCAGATTTACCTTCGCCTTCAATCCGAGTCCCGTGCGGATCGCCTGCCGCACGCATTCCTCATTGATCACCGGCAGCATTCCCGGCATCGCGGCATCGACCAGCGACACGTGTGAATTCGGCGCGCCGCCGAACTCGGTTGACGCACCCGAAAAAAGTTTCGACTCCGACGTCACCTGCGCATGGATTTCCATGCCGATGACGATTTCCCAATCGCCCGTCCTTCCTTTGATCAATTTTTGAGCATTGGGCTGAACAGTCATAGCGTCGCGGTATGCCTTCTAAAAATTCTAGACGCGTGAATTTCTATATCTGGTAGCGGGTCATCCGATGCACGGCAAGTTTAGACACTTGCCGTGCGAGGCGCTCACTGCACGTTTCAGCAAAGCTGAATTGTTATCCATGCAGAACAGTACCTCCAAATGGCCAAAATTCCGCGACGATTTCTGCCGATTTTCGCGCGCAATGACGCGGCACCGGAACCGCGCGCGAGCGGAGAACGTTGAGTGAATGTCATGAAAAACGATGGAAGCGGTACATTCGGTATTATCGTTGGCGGCGTTGTCGCCGCGATTGCCGTCGTCTTTATTCTTACCGGTGGCGAACTTGGCGGGAAGAAAACCGTCGAAGGGGATCAGGACCTTCCGCCGGTTACGACCACCGACAAGTAACCGGGCTTTACCACCACGGCTTAGGCTCAAACCGTCCCGCTGCCTGCTCCACGACGGCGGCGAGACCGAACAGCGTTTCCTCATCGAATGGACGGCCTATCAGTTGCAGACCCAAAGGAAGCCCTTGGCTGTCGAGGCCTGCGGGCACCGAAATGCCCGGCAAGCCGGCCATGTTCACGGTCACGGTAAAGATGTCGTTCAGGTACATCTCGACGGGATCAGCCCCGCCTTTCTCTCCCAAACCGAACGCGGCCGAAGGCGTCGCGGGTGTGAGCATAGCGTGCACGCCAGCCTTAAAGCAGTCCTCGAAATCCTTCTTGATCAGGGTTCTTACTTTTTGGGCGCGCAGGTAATAGGCATCGTAGTATCCGGCTGACAGCACATAGGTCCCGATCATCACCCGCCTTCGCACTTCGTCGCCAAATCCCTTGCTGCGCGTGTTTTCATACATATTGGTAATATCGCCACCCGACACGCGCAGCCCGTAACGAACACCATCGTAGCGCGCAAGATTCGACGACGCCTCGGCCGGCGCCACGATGTAGTAAGCAGGCAGCGCATATTTCGTATGCGGCAACGAAACTTCGACGAGTTCGACGCCGGCCGCTTTCAACCACGCGCGGCCGCTCTCCCAGATTTTCTCGATTTCCGCCGGCATCCCATCGAGGCGATATTCTTTCGGAATGCCGATACGCAGGCCTTTCACCGACTTTCCAACGGCCGTCTCATAGTCGGGCACCGGCACGTCCGCGCACGTCGTGTCCTTCTGGTCCGGCCCCGCCATCGATCGCAGCAGGATCGCCGCGTCGCGCACGCTGCGCGTAAACGGCCCGGCCTGGTCGAGCGACGACGCAAACGCGACGATTCCCCAGCGCGAGCAACGGCCGTAGGTCGGC